>NZ_JAHVCI010000015.1:0-77694 GCF_019265565.1 Cellulomonas sp. PS-H5 | reverse complement strand
GTCTCCCTCGCGGGCGGGGTGCGCCGGCCCGGGCGGGCCGGGCCGGCGCACCGGGTGGTCAGGAGTCGCCGCCGGCCTCGGTGGCCTCGACGAACGTGGTGTCGAGCAGCGCGTCGGTGTCCACGTCGCCGTCGATCTGCTTCAGCAGCGCCATCTGCTCGATCAGCGCGCCGACCTGCGCGACGTACTCGTCGTCGATCTCCCAGCGCGGCCAGATGTTCTGCACCGCGGTGTCGACGACGGCCTGGTCGATGCCGAACTCGGCCACCACGCCGTCGGCCCACGCCTGCGGGTCGGCGGCCATCTGCTCGGTCGCCTGCACGTGCGTGTCGACGACCTGCTGCACCAGCTCGGGGTCGCTCTCGATCAGCGCGCCGGTCGTGTAGAGGCCGATGTTCACGCGGCCGACCGGGGTGTCGTACGGCGAGGCGACCTCGACGGCGCCGGCCTGCAGCGCGGTCGACGGGCCGAGCTCGGCGGAGGCGAACGCGTCGATCCGGCCGGCGGCCAGTGCGCCCGCCATGTCGGAGAACGGCAGGTTGACCAGCTCGAGGTCCTCGTCGGCGTCCATCCCGGCGGCCTCGAGGGTGAGGCGGAGCAGGATCTCCTGCGACGAGCCCTGCGGGTAGCCGACGGTCAGGCCGGCCAGCGACTCGACGCCGTCCAGGCCCTCGCGGCCGATGATGCCCGAGCCGCCGTCGGCCGCCGCGGCGACCACCACGACGTCCTGGCCCGCGGCCGCGCCGGACACCGCGGACGGCACACCGGCGACGCCGAAGTCGATGTTGCCGCTGACCACGGCGTTCTTGATGTCGGGCGAGGTGTCGAACTGCACGACCTCGAACTCGACGCCCTCCGGCGCCAGGTCCTCGTAGAGGAACGGCGCGTAGAGGTGTGGCTGGCCCTTGAGGGTGCCGACGGTGACCACGGTGGGGCCGTCGCCGTCGGCCGGGGCTGCACCGGCGGAGTCGGGGGAGCAGGCGGCGAGGCCGGCGACGAGCAGGACGGCGGAGGCGGTCACGAGGGGGCGGCTGAGGCGCACGGGGGTCTCTTCTCTCTCGGCGTGCAGGGGGTCGGGAGGGTGTGGTCGTGAAGGGGGGTGGCGCGGCCTACGGCTTCCGGTCCGGCCCACTCCGGTCGGCGGTGGCCGCGCCGGAAGCCGTGGGCGCGGCGGCGGCGCTCGCGGCGCGGGCCGCGCGCCACCCGCCGAGGTGCGTCACGTCCGCGGCGTCCGGCGCGGCGCCGGGCTGGCCGACGAAGCCGACGAGCTCGCGGCCGTCGTCGGTGCGGACGCGGCCGAGGCCGAGCGGCGCGGGGATCGACAGCAGGAGCCGGCCGAGGGCGTCGGGGGTGAGCAGGTACTCCTCGCCCTCCAGGGTCCCGCCGGTCCCGGGGGCGACGGCGTGCACCAGCGGCTTGGCCGGGGTCGTGGCGAGCGCGAGCATCCGGTAGTCGGGCGCCGTGCGGACCGGGCCGACCCAGCGGGCGCCGAGCGCCAGCAGCTCCGGGTGCAGCGGCTCGCCGCGGAGGTGCGCGCCGAACACGACGACCGGGACGCCCGCCGTCGGCAGGGGAGCGGGCGCGGGCGCGTCGGCGGCGGGCAGCGCGCGCCACCCGGCGTCGTCGGCGCGGCCGTCCTTCTCCAGCAGCGCGGCGAGGTCGAGCGCGACCTGGTCGTCGAACGCCCGGGTGAGGACGGTGACGCCCGCCTCGCCGGCGCCGGTCGGGCCGAGCGGCATCGCGACGCCCGCCATGTCGAACAGGTTGACGAAGTTGGTGAACAGCCCGAGCCGCGCGTTCGTCGTCAGCGGCGCGGCGGCCACCTCCGCGAGGGTCGGGTGCTCCGGCGCGGTCGGCACCAGCAGGGCGTCGCAGCCGTCGAGCGCGGCGAGCGCCGTGGCCCGCAGGGCGGCGACCTCGTCCCGGGCCGCCTGGTACTCGGCCGCGGAGACCCGCCCGGCGTCGGCGGCGATGCGGGCGACCGACGGGTCCGCACCCTCCGGGTGCTCCGCGAGGTACGCGCCGAACGCGGCGTACCGCTCCGCGACCAGCCCGCCGCCGTACAGCAGGCGCGCGGCGGCAAGGAACGGCGTGAGGTCGACGACACGGGTGGTCGCGCCCGCCTCGACGAGCCGCGCGACCGCGGCGTCCAACCGCGCCCGCACGCCCGGGGCGACGTCGGCGAGGTCGGCTTCGCGCGGCACCGCGACCACCGGCGCAGCGGGGGCCGCCAGCCGGACGTCCGCGGGCCAGGTGCGGGACGAGGGGTCGAGCGTGCTCGGCGCGGCCATCACGGCCATCGCCCGCCGGGCCAGGTCGAGGTCCTGCGCCAGCACCGTCACGCAGTCGTACGACGCGCAGGCCGGCACGACGCCGTCCTTCGGCACCAGCCCGAGCGTGGGCTTGATCCCGACGACGCGGTTGAACGCGGCGGGGACGCGGCCGGAGCCGGCGGTGTCCGTCCCCAGGGCCAGGTCGGCGATCCCGAGCGCGACCGCGACGGCCGAGCCGGACGACGAGCCGCCCGACACCCGGTCCGGCGCCACGGCGCTCGCCACCGCGCCGTACGGGCTGCGGCTGCCGGTGAGCCCGGTCGCGAACTGGTCGAGGTTGGTCTTGCCCAGGACGACGGCGCCGGCGGCGCGCAGCAGGTCGACCACGGTGGCGGACCGCGCCGCGACGACCTGGTGCGCGGGGTGCGCGGCGGTGGTCGGCAGGCCGGCGACGTCGATGTTGTCCTTGACGGCGAGCACCAGGCCGGCCAGCGGCAGCGACTCCCCGGCGGCGACGCGGGCGTCGACGGCGCGGGCCTCGTCCTCGACGTCGGCGCGGTCGCGGACCAGCGTCCACACGTCGGGGCGGCCGGCCGCCTCCAGGGCGGCGAAGGCGCGGTCGACGCGGTCGAGGGCGGTGCCGCCGGTGGTCGGGGTGGTGGTCGTGGCGGTCATCGCTGCTCCTCGCGGGCCATCAGGCGGGTCATCTCCAGCGCGGCGGCGGCGCGCTCCATCACGACCTCCCGCGAGGCACCGACGTGGGCGCGCAGCGCCTCCAGCGCCTGCGGCAGCCGGTCGCGCACCACGAGCTCGGCGATGCCGATGTGCTCGTCGATGGTCGCCGCCATCCGGTCCTCGGTGAGGTAGTCGTACATGCGCACCGACCGGATCCGGCGGTTCGTCTGGGCCAGCGCCTGGGTCAGCGCCGGGTTGCCGGAGGAGTCGAGGAGCGTGAAGTGGAACCGCTCGTCCTGGCTGACGAACCCGGCGTCCGGCGCGGGGCGGTCGTCGCGGAACCCGTACCAGTGCGCGAGCTCGCCCTCGAGGCGGGCGCGGTCGTGGTGCACCGTCGGGTCCTCGAGCGCCCGGGTCAGGCCGCGCAGCTCGAGCGTGATCCGCAGCTCGTACAGGTCGGTCAGCTCACGGAAGCTCGGCACGTACAGGTGCAGGCCGCTCTCCCGCTTCACGACGATCCCGTCGGCCAGCAGCCGGGCCAGGGCCTCGCGCACCGGGGTGCGGGACACGCCGTGCTGCTCGGCCAGCCGCTCCTCGGTGAGCCGCTCGTACGGGGACACCCGGCCGCTCATCAGCTCGTCGCGGATGGTCAGGTAGACGCGCTCGCGGCGGGAGGTGGCGGACCCCTCGGGGCCGGCCGCGGCTGCCTGTCCCGCGCCGGGGACCACGTCTGTACTCATGTCTGTATACAGAACCGGGTACATGTTTCCGCACGTGGCGGCGGATGTTGCGGGCGCGTGACGATCTGCGCGGGGGTCGACAGCTGCTCACCGCGCCCGCGCGCGCGAGGGGCGGGCGCGCGCCAAGGCGTGCGCGGAGGTGTGCGGTGAGTCGTCCTTCGCCCACGTGAGCGACTCCGTGCCCACGCGAGGGCCGTCGTCGTGCGCGGTGCGGCGCGCTGCGGCAGGCTGCGGCCATGACGGGTCCGAGCCGGGACGAGCGCCGGGCCGCCGCGGCGACCGTGGGCTGGCAGCCGGTCCGGGCGGGCGATCTCGCGGGCGTGGCCTGGACGCTCGCGGCCGACGGCGTGCCCCGGGGCGCTCGCGGCGCCGTGCGGACGGTCCTGACGGCGTGGTGCTGGCCCGCCCGGGTGCTCACGGTCGGCCGGAACCGCTACCACCGCGACGACCGCACGACCACGGTGTCGCTGAGCCGCACGATCTCCCCGGGCGTCGCGATCGCGATCGGAGCCGCGATCTGGCTCCTGTTCCGGCCGTTCGTCGGGGGGATGCCCCCGGTCCCGGTGTTCGTCGTCATGGGCGCGATCTACGGCTACCTGCTGACGCTGGCCGTCCTGCAGTGGCTCCGGAACCGCGCCGAGCGCACGCCCGAGGAGCGCCGCGGCTTGTTCCGGATCGCGCCGCAGGTGCGCACGACGTGGTGGCTCGGGCGCGTCGCGCTCCGGGACCCCGGCGCGGACCGGGCGGCGGCGCTCGCGGACGCCGCGGCGCTGTGCCGCGCCGTCGCGGGGCCGGGAGAGACGGTCGGGGCGGCGGCTGCGTCCGACCGGCAGCAGGCGGAGCTGGAGGCACAGGGCTTCCGGGAGCCGCGCGGCAGCAAGGGCATGGTGATCCTGACCGGGTCCGCCTGATGCGCCCCTCGCCGAGCAACGGCGCACCGCGACACGCCGACGGGCGTACGACACGCCGTCCCGCGACGAGGTCCCGCCCGGCCCCGCGGGCGACGTGCGTCACCCCGCCGTGCGGGTGAAACGCGCCCGTCCACATGTGCGCCACCCTGTGCGTGACCTGGGGATACCTGTGGACGACCAGGCCTTCCAGCAGGCCTCGCCACGCGGGGGAGTGTCAGTGGTCGCCCGTAGCCTGTGGATGAAGTCGGACACCAGGACGGCGGTGCACAGCCTGTGGAAACGACATGTGTGTAACACCAGCCCTAGTGGTCTCTTGCCGGACGCACCACTAGGTGTAGTGTCGTGACTCGCCGCTGGACGAGGGGCCCGGGGACGTCGGGAGACGCCCGACCGGCCCGGCCGCAGCGGCCCGAGAGCGGCACCACAGCACCACCAGCAGCATGCGGGGCGGGCGCGGGGGCGCACGTACCAGCCAGGCCTTTTCACACCGGGGAGACAGCGATGACCATCACCGTCTACAGCAAGCCGTCCTGCGTCCAGTGCAACGCGACCTACCGCGCCATGGACAAGGCCGGCCTGCAGTACGAGGTCGTGGACATCACGGAGGACGCCGACGCGCGTGACTACGTCATGTCCCTCGGCCACCTGCAGGCCCCGGTCGTCGTGGCCGACGGCAACCACTGGTCGGGCTACCGCCCGGACCAGATCAAGGCGCTCGCCGACCGCGCCGCGGTCTCCGTCGCCTGACGCGGTCGTGCGCCGCCCGGTGACCCGGGCGGCACGGCCGCACGGGTCCACGATCCACCCGGGGCGAGGAGGGGTGGGGCGATGAGCTCCCTGGTCTACTTCTCCTCCGTCTCGGAGAACACCCGCCGGTTCGTCGACAAGCTGGACATCGACGCCACGCGGATCCCGCTCCGTCCGTCGGAGCCGTTCCTGCACGTGCGGGACCCCTATGTCCTGGTGGTCCCCACGTACGGCGGCGGCAACGAGGGCGGCGCGGTCCCGCGGCAGGTCGTCAAGTTCCTCAACGACGCGACCAACCGCTCCCTAATCCGCGGCGTCATCGCGGCGGGGAACACCAACTTCGGCGCGCACTACTGCATGGCCGGAGACATCATCGCGGCGAAGTGCCAGGTCCCGTACCTGTACGCCTTCGAGCTCATGGGAACGACCGAGGACGTGCGACGCGTCCGAGAGGGATGGGGACGATTTTGGCAGCGACACTCACCGACGCCGGCATGACCGACGCGACCGAGGTCATCACCATCACGCCCGAGATGGACTACCACTCGCTCAACGCGATGCTGAACCTCTACGGCGCGAACGGGGAGATCCAGTTCGACAAGGACCGGGAGGCGGCGCGGCAGTACTTCCTGCAGCACGTCAACCAGAACACGGTCTTCTTCCACGACCTCGAGGAGAAGCTCGAGTACCTGGTCGAGAACAAGTACTACGAGGCCGACGTCCTCGCGCAGTACAGCCAGGAGTTCGTCAAGGCGCTGTTCAAGCACGCGTACTCGAAGAAGTTCCGCTTCCAGACCTTCCTGGGCGCCTTCAAGTACTACACCTCGTACACGCTGAAGACGTTCGACGGCAAGCGGTACCTGGAGCGCTTCGAGGACCGCGTCGCGATGGTGTCGCTCGCGCTGGCCGAGGGTGACGAGACCTTCGCGCTGCAGCTCGTCGACGAGATCGTGTCCGGCCGCTTCCAGCCGGCGACCCCGACGTTCCTCAACCTCGGCAAGGCGCAGCGCGGCGAGCCCGTGTCCTGCTTCCTGCTGCGCATCGAGGACAACATGGAGTCGATCGCCCGCGGCATCAACTCCGCCCTGCAGCTGTCCAAGCGCGGCGGCGGCGTGGCCCTGCTGCTGTCGAACATCCGCGAGCACGGCGCGCCGATCAAGCACATCGAGAACCAGTCGTCCGGTGTCATCCCCGTGATGAAGCTGCTCGAGGACTCCTTCTCCTACGCGAACCAGCTGGGTGCCCGCCAGGGCGCCGGTGCCGTCTACCTGCACGCGCACCACCCGGACATCATGCGGTTCCTCGACACCAAGCGGGAGAACGCGGACGAGAAGATCCGCATCAAGACCCTGTCGCTGGGCGTCGTCATCCCGGACATCACGTTCGAGCTGGCCAAGAACAACGAGGACATGTACCTGTTCTCGCCGTACGACGTCGAGCGCGTCTACGGCAAGCCGTTCGCGGACGTCAACGTCTCCGAGAACTACCGCGCGATGGTCGACAACGGCCAGATCCGCAAGCAGAAGATCAAGGCCCGCGACTTCTTCCAGACGCTGGCCGAGCTGCAGTTCGAGTCGGGCTACCCGTACATCCTGTTCGAGGACACGGCCAACAAGGCCAACCCGATCAAGGGCAAGATCACGCACTCGAACCTGTGCTCGGAGATCCTGCAGGTCTCGACGCCCTCGACCTTCAACGAGGACCTGTCGTACGACCACGTCGGCCGCGACATCTCCTGCAACCTCGGCTCGATGAACATCGCGCTCGCGATGGACTCGCCGGACTTCGGCCGCTCGGTCGAGACCGCGATCCGCGCGCTCACCGCGGTGTCCGACCAGACCGACATCGAGTCGGTCCCGTCCGTGAAGCGGGCGAACCGCGGCGGCCACGCCATCGGCCTGGGGCAGATGAACCTGCACGGGTTCCTGGCGCGCGAGCGGATCTTCTACGGGTCCGAGGAGGGCCTGGACTTCACGAACATCTACTTCTACACGGTGGCGTACCACGCCATCCGTGCCTCGAACCTGCTCGCCAAGGAGCGGGGCCAGGCGTTCGCCGGCTTCGAGGACTCGAAGTACGCGACCGGCGAGTACTTCCAGAAGTACATCGAGGGCACCTGGGTGCCGAAGACGGCCCGCGTCGCCGAGCTGTTCGCCACCTCCGGCGTGCACATCCCGACGCAGGACGACTGGCGCGAGCTGGCGGAGTCGGTGCGCGAGCACGGCATCTACAACCAGAACCTGCAGGCGGTCCCGCCGACGGGCTCGATCTCGTACATCAACAACTCGACGTCGTCGATCCACCCGATCGCGTCGAAGATCGAGATCCGCAAGGAGGGCAAGCTCGGCCGCGTGTACTACCCGGCGCCGTTCATGACGAACGACAACCTGGAGTACTACGACGACGCGTACGAGATCGGCTACGAGAAGATCATCGACACGTACGCCGAGGCCACGCAGCACGTGGACCAGGGCCTGTCGCTGACGCTGTTCTTCAAGGACACCGCCACTACGCGCGACATCAACAAGGCGCAGATCTACGCCTGGCGCAAGGGCATCAAGACGATCTACTACATCCGCCTGCGGCAGATGGCGCTCGAGGGCACCGAGGTCGAGGGCTGCGTCTCCTGCATGCTCTGACGCGACGTGCGCCGGCCGGGTCCTGACCCGGCCGGCGCGCTCGCGCGAGGGTGCACCATAGGGGGCAGACCGAGGCGGGCACCGCCCCGCACGAGCCGCGGAGGGCGCGGCACCGGACACGACATGGAGCAGTGATGGCCGAGAAGCTGAAGTTGGTCGACCGGGTCCAGGCGATCAACTGGAACCGCGTCGAGGACGAGAAGGACGTCGAGGTCTGGGACCGGCTCGTCGGCAACTTCTGGCTCCCCGAGAAGGTGCCGGTGTCGAACGACATCCAGTCCTGGGCGACGCTGTCCGACGTCGAGAAGCAGATGACGACCCGCGTCTTCACGGGCCTGACCCTGCTCGACACGATCCAGGGCACCGTCGGCGCCGTCTCGCTCATCCCGGACGCGCTCACCCCGCACGAGGAGGCGGTGTACACCAACATCGCGTTCATGGAGTCGGTGCACGCCAAGTCCTACTCGTCGATCTTCTCGACGCTGATCTCGACGCCCGAGATCGACGAGGCCTTCCGCTGGTCGGAGGAGAACCCGAACCTGCAGCGCAAGGCCGAGATCGTCCTCGACTACTACCGGGGCGACGAGCCGCTCAAGCGCAAGGTCGCGTCGACCATGCTCGAGTCGTTCTTGTTCTACTCCGGCTTCTACGCGCCGATGTACTGGTCGTCGCGGGCCAAGCTCACCAACACGGCCGACCTGATCCGCCTCATCATCCGCGACGAGGCCGTGCACGGGTACTACATCGGCTACAAGTTCCAGAAGGGCCTCGAGAAGCTCACCGAGCCCGAGCGCGCCGAGCTGAAGGACTACACGTTCGAGCTGCTCTTCGAGCTGTACGACAACGAGGTGGAGTACACCCAGGACCTGTACGACCCCCTGGGCCTCACCGAGGACGTCAAGGCGTTCCTCCGGTACAACGCCAACAAGGCCCTGATGAACCTGGGCTACGAGGCGCTGTTCCCGAAGGACGAGACGAACGTCAACCCGGCGATCCTCTCCGCCCTGTCCCCGAACGCCGACGAGAACCACGACTTCTTCTCCGGCTCGGGCTCCTCGTACGTCATCGGCAAGGCCGTGAACACCGAGGACGAGGACTGGGACTTCTGATCCCGGCCTGATCCCGCAGCACCGACCGCCCCGTCGAGCCCCGCGCTCGGCGGGGCGTCGTCGTGAGCGAGGTCGACGGTCGCCCGGTTAGGGGTACGGCGTCAGGCGAGCGAGCCGGTGAGGCCGGCGACGAGCACCGCCGCGCCCGCGACGACCAGGAACGCCCCGCCCGCGGCCATCAGGCCCGGTGACTGGGTGCGCGGACCGACGTGCCCGCCGCGTCGCGCACGCACGTCGCGGGCAGCGCGCGAGATGCGGTCGCGCTGCAGGACGAAGAACACGCCGAACACGACGGCGACCGCACCCCACACGACCGCTACCACCTGCCCTGTCGTCATGCCGGACAGCATGGACGAGGTGCGGGCGCAGCGCGCGCCGGCCGCCGGTGCCGTGCCGATGCGGCCCGTGCCGTCAGCCGTCCGCGCGCGTCGCGTCGACGAGCACCGTCACCTGGTGGTCGTCGACCACCACGAACCCGCCGGTGATGTGCACCTCGACCTCGGGCCCGTCCACCGGCACGACCCGCACGGCGCCCGCGGCGAGCAGCGCCGCCACCGGCTCGTGCCGCGCGAGGATGCCGAGCGAGCCCGCGACGGACGGCACCGTGACGCGGACCGCCGGCCCCGACAGCAGCACCCGGTCGGGTGCGACCACGGTGACGGACATGGCGCGGGCAGCGGTCGGGTCCGACGCAGCGTCGGGCTGGGGGGCGGTCACGCGAGCGGTCCTGACGTCCGGGGGTGGGTCCGTCGAGTCTCCCTGGCCCGGGAGGCGCGATCGGGTCCCGAAGGTCGTGATCCCCGGGCGGTCGGCTGTGCTACCGCCCGCCCCGGAGGTCGTCCGTCGTCGCGGCGCCCGTTCGGCGCCGCGTCCGCAGCCACTGCGCCAGGCTCGTCACCGCGGTGAGCCCGACCGCGACGACCACCAACCCGGTGACGTACCGCTCGAGCCCGGGCACCCGGGTGCCGAGCGCCCAGCCGGCCAGCGGGATCGCGCACGCCCACACGGCGCCGCCCACGACCTGCCACACGGTGAAGGTGCGCACCGGGACCTGCGTCATGCCGGCGAGCGGGTTGATCACCGTCCGCACGACCGGGATGAACCGCGCCAGCACGATCGTGCGCGCCGTCCCGTACCGCTCGACCATCGTGCCGGCGCGGTCGAGCGCCGCGTGCAGCCGCCCGTCGGGGGAGGTCCGGGTGACCCACCGCCCGCCCGCGCGGCCGAGCAGGTAGCCGCCCTGGGCACCGAGCAGGGCGCCGGCGGTCGCGGCGAGGAGCACGCCCGCGAGCGGCAGGCGTGGGTCGGGTCCGGCGGCGAAGACCCCCGCGGCCAGGAGCAGCGTGTCGCCCGGCAGCAGGAACCCGACCAGCAGCCCGGTCTCGAGCAGCAGGATGACGAAGATCCCGCCGACCCCGAACGCCGTGAGGAGGCTGCCGGGGTCGAGGAGGTTCACCCGTCCAGTATCCGCCCGGCCGCGAGACATGGGATGTCGCGGACGGGTGAGCGCGGGGTGACGCGCGCCTCCCTCCCGGGATCAGCCGCCCGAGGTCGCCCCGACGACGCCCACGACGACGCAGCCGATCGCGGTCCACGCGAGCACCGTGAACGGCAGCAGCGTGCCGCCCCGGCGCGTCGTCGGCTCCTGGCCCGGGCCGACGACGGGGTCGGCCGTCCGGCCGCGGCGGGCGAGGGTCACGTCGGCCGCGATCCCCGCGGCGAGCAGCAGCAGGCCCCCGGCCAGGGCGACCGGCGCGGGCAGGACGGCGATCGGCGCGTCGATCTGCAGCAGCAGGGCGGCGGGCACGAGGACGGCGGTCGCGGCGGCGCCGAGGCCGACCGCGGCGACGAGCGGGCGCCGGACGACCAGCTCCAGGAGGTGGCCGCCGAGCAGCGACACCACCCCGCAGCCCGCGACCAGCACGGCGAGCATGGCGAGCAGCCCCCAGGTGACGGTGACGTCGCGGCTCCGGGCGAGCTCGCCCACCGCGGTGATCACGACGACCATCCCGGCGATCTCGACCACGAGCGGCGCGAGGTGCGGCAGCCACGACGGGCGCGGGGTGGGGAACGTCTCGGCGATGGCGCGGGCATAGGCGGTCGGGTCGCCGAAGCCGACGTCCGCGGGCTCGCCGCTGTCCCGGCAGTGGGCGCCGACCTCGGCCAGCGCGTCGCCGATGCGGTCGCCCGGGACGTCGCGCAGCCGCGCCTCGAGGACGAACGCGTCCACCCAGCGCGGGTCGACGTCGGGGGCGATCCGCTGGGCGTCGGTCGGGCGGGGGGTCTCAGCCACGGGTGTCCTCTCGTCCGGGGGGCGGTCCGGTCAGGTGGGTGTCCACGACCGCGGCGAACCGCCGCCAGCGCTCCACGAGGTCGTGCAGGTGGCGGCGCCCCTCCGGGGTGATCTCGTAGTACTTGCGGCCCGGGCCGCCGTCTCCGGCGCGCCACTCGACGGTCAGGTGGCCGGCGGCCTCCAGGCGTCCGAGCAGCGGGTAGAGCGTGCCGCCCTTGATGTCGCCGATGCCGGCCTCCGCCAGGCGCGCCGCGAGGGCGTACCCGTAGGTGGGGCCGTCGTCGAGCACGCGCAGCACCGCCTGGGGGAGCACTCCGCGGAGCCACTCGCCCGGCCACTCCCGGTCCTCGGTCACGACTAGATCGTACGGCTGACTAGATCGGCGCGCAACCTAGCGGCGCACCGCCGCGCCCGGCGCGGCACCGCGTACCGTCGCGTCCGTGCTCTCCCTGCTGCTGCTCTCCCTCGGCCACGGCGCCGTGCCCGCCTTCCTCGCCGACCGCGCGCCCGCGGACCGCCCGCTGACCCTCGGCTACGTCCCCGACGCGGCCCGTGCCGACGCCACGGCGCCGTGGGCCGTCGCCGAGCGGGACCGGGTCGTCGGCCTCGGGCACGCGGTGGTCGACGTCCGCCTCACCGGTGCGACGGCGCAGCAGGTGGCCGACGCCCTCGACGGCGTCGACGCGCTCTACGTGGCCGGCGGCAACACGTTCGCCCTGCTCGACGCGCTGCGCGCCTCCGGGGCCGACGCGGTGGTCGCCGAGCGCGTCCGCGGCGGGCTGCCCTACATCGGTTCCAGCGCGGGGTCGATCGTCGCCGGGCCGAGCGCCGAGCCGGCGACGCTCATGGACGACCCGGCCGAGGCCCCGGGCCTGACCGACCGGCGCGGCCTCGGGCTGACGGACGCGGTCGTGGTGCCGCACGCCGACGGGAAGCTGCCGCCGTACCCGCTGGAGCTGATCGGCCGGACGCTCGACCGGTACGGCTCGGACCACGAGCTGGTCCCGCTCTGCGACGACGAGGCGCTGCTGATCACCGGGCCGGGGTGGAAGGTCGTCGCCTCGGCCTGAGGCGGCGAGAGGGGTACTGACAGGGCCCCGCTCCCGGCGTGGAACCGCGCCGCGGAGCGGGCAGGGTGGAGGGCATCCCGATCCACTCCTGAAGGAGATCCCCCACCCGATGCGTGCCACCTTCCTGTACGGCGCGGGCGACGTCCGCGTCGAGCAGACCGCCGAGCCCGTCATCCAGCAGCCCACGGACGCGATTGTCCGCACGGTCCGCGCGTGCGTCTGCGGCTCGGACCTGCACCCGTACCACTCGATGCCCGCCTCCGACCGCGGCCAGTCGATGGGTCACGAGCTGATCGGCGTCGTCGAGGAGACCGGCTCGGCCGTCACCTCGGTGACGAAGGGCGACTTCGTCATCGCCCCGTTCGCGTTCAGCGACAACACCTGCCCGATCTGCCGCGACGGATTCCAGACCGCGTGCCCGCACGGCGGGTTCTACGCCACCCCGCAGACGAACGGCCTGCAGGCCGAGCTGTCCCGCATCCCGCTGGCCGACGGCAGCCTCGTCGTCGTCCCGGACGTGGACCCGTCGACCGCGGACGAGTCCCTGCTCGCCTCGCTGCTCACCCTGTCCGACGTGTACCTGACCGGCTACCACGCGGCGCACATGGGCCGCGTCGAGCCCGGGAAGTCGGTCACCGTGATCGGCGACGGCGCGGTCGGCCTCTCCGCCGTGCTCGCCGCCAAGCAGCTCGGCGCGGAGCGGATCGTCCTCATGGGCCGGCACGCCGCGCGCACCGACCTGGGCCGCGAGCTCGGCGCCACCGACGTGGTCGCCGAGCGCGGCGAGGAGGGCGTCGCGCGCGTCCTCGACCTGACCGGCGGCGAGGGCACGCACGTCGTGCTGGAGGCCGTCGGCCACATGCCCGCGTACGAGCAGGCCTACGGCGTCGTGCGGTCCGGCGGCGTGATCTCCCGCGTCGGCGTCCCGCAGTACGAGGACGCGCCGGTCGGCTTCGGGTCGCTGTTCGGCCGGAACATCACGCTCAACGGCGGTCCCGCTCCCGTCCGCGCGTACCTGGAGGACGCGATCCGGCAGGTCCTGGACGGGACGATCGAGCCCGGCAGGGTGTTCGACCGGACCCTGTCGCTCGACGACGCCGCCGAGGGCTACCGCGCCATGGACGCGCGCGAGGCGCTCAAGGTCATGCTCCGCCCCTGACGACGTCGCCGACCCCCGAGGGCGGCGTCGAGCACCGACGCCGCCCCCCGGGGGCAGGTCGCGGACGGGCCAGGCCGGTGACATGTACGATCGTACGCATGACGACCGACCACTTCGCCGGCGACCCGCGCACGAACCACGAGCGGATGCTCGCGGGCGACCTGTACATCGCCGACGACCCCACCATCGCCGCGGCCCAGAAGAAGGCGGTGCGGACCGCCGCCCGGTTCGCCGCCGCCTACGCCGACGACCCCGACGCCGGCCAGGCCGTCCTCGCGGAGCTGTTCGGCGGCGTCGGCGAGGGCACGCACGTGCGCGCACCCGTGCACGTCGACTACGGCGACCGGATCACCGTCGGGGCCCGGACCTTCGTCAACATGGGCCTGACCGCCCTCGACGTCGCGCCGATCACGATCGGGGACGACTGCCAGATCGGCCCGCACGTGCAGCTGCTCACCCCGACCCACCCGGTCGAGGCGCAGCCGCGCCGGGACAAGCTCGAGGCGGCGAAGCCGATCGTCATCGGCGACAACGTCTGGCTCGGCGGCGGCGTCATCGTGTGCCCCGGGGTGACGATCGGGGAGAACTCCGTCGTCGGCGCCGGCTCCGTCGTCACCAAGGACGTCCCGCCGAACGTGGTGGCCGTCGGGAACCCGGCCCGGGTGATCCGCGAGATCATCTGAGGCATGACGTCGACCGAGCCCGCGCCCGCCCGCACCCGTCGCGTCGACCCCGGCCGGCGCGACCGGATCATCGACGCGTGCATCGAGGTGATCGCGACGGACGGCGTCGACGGCACCTCGCACCGCCGCGTCGCGGAGGCCGCGGGCGTGCCGCTGGGCTCGATGACGTACCACTTCACCGGGCGTGAGGAGCTGCTCCGGGAGGCGTTCACCCGGTTCGCGCAGACGGTCGCGGACCGGGTGACCGCCCGCATGCAGGCGGTGCCTCCGGGGGACGTCGAGGCGGGGATCCGCGCGGTCGTGGACTCGATCCTGCAGGACGTCTTCCCGACGTCGCGCGAGCTCGTCCTCACCCACGAGCTCTACACGCTGGCCGCCCGGGACGCGTCCTACCGCACGCTCACCCACACCTGGATGCGCGGCAGCCGGGCGGCGCTCGAGCGGTGCTTCGACCCGGTGACGGCGCGCGTCCTGGACGCCCTGGTGGAGGGCATGACGATCCACCGGGCGCTGGACAACGAGCCGCACGACGACGCCGACGTCGAGCTGGCCGTCCGCCGCATCGTGCGCCCCTGACGCGGGTCCGCCGGGACCGGCGGCCCGACGAGGCTGACGGGACGCTTGCCGACCGAGTGGTACGTTTTCGTGTACGTCCGTACATTCGGATGCCTGCGGAGCGCCGCAGGAGGACACCCGGGTCCCACCCCGCGGGTGGGTCAACGAGCGCGAGGGGGAGCCCGTTGGACGAGCGCGAGCAGGAGGTCCGTCGTCGGATGGACGCCCAGGAGCTGTACAAGGACGTCGGCCCCGGTCTCGAGGCCCTGGAGGAGTCGCGGGTGCGCGGCAAGGAGCTCGCCCGCGAGTTCAACGCCCTGGAGCCCCGCGACGTCGAGAACCGCACCCGGGTGCTGCGGGAGACCTTCGGGACGATGGGCGACCACGTGTGGGTCGAGCCGCCGCTGTACGTGGCCTACGGCGTGCACACCCACCTGGGCAGCGGCATCTACCTGAACACCGGCACGACCATCGTCGACGACTCCCCGGTGCACATCGGCGACCGGGTCATGTTCGGCCCGCACGTGACGCTGGCCACGGCGGGACACCCGCTGCATCCCGAGACCCGGGCGACCGGCGCGCAGTTCTCCGCGCCGATCGTGATCGAGGACGACGTGTGGATCGGGGCGAACGTCACGGTCCTGCCCGGCGTCACGATCGGCGCCGGCTCGGTCGTCGCCGCCGGGGCGGTCGTGTCCGCGAACGTACCGGCACACGTGGTCGTCGGCGGCGTGCCCGCCCGCATCCTCCGGGCGATCACCGAGGAGGACCGCGTGTTCACCTACCGGGCGCCGCGCACCCTCGTCGACGACCGGGACCGCGGCGCGGGCGGGACGACGGCCCCGTAGGGTCGCCGCATGACGACTCCGCTCCCCGCGCCGGCCGCCGGGGCCTGAGCCGCCGCCGTGCTCCTCGTCCTCGTGCTCGCCGGCCTCGCCGTCGCCGTGCTGTCGCGGCGCTCCGCGTGGGTCCGGGACCGGCTGCCGGTCCCGGCGACGACGATCCTGGCGTGGACCGCGGCGGGCGCCGTCGGCCTCGGGCTGGCGGACGTCGGCGGGGGGACGGGGCGCACCGTGCTCTCCGGCGTCGTCGCGGTCGTGGCCGGGGTGCTGGCCGTCGCCGCGGCGGGCTGGCTCGTCGGCCTCGCGCGCCCGCGCCTGGCCCGCCGCCGGGCGCGGCGCGCCGGTGGTCCGCCGGTCGCGCAGCGGGCGGTCGCGCTGGCCGACCGGCACCCGCTGACGGTGCGCGGCTGGGGCGTCGCGTCCCTCGCGGTGCGCTCGGTCGTGCGGTCGGGCGAGGTGCGGATCACCGGTCTGGCCGCCGAGATGACCTACTACGCACTGATCTCGCTGGTGCCGATCGCCACGGCGCTCGGCGCGAGCCTCGGGTACCTCCGGCCGCTGCTGGGCGACGAGCAGGTGGACGAGATCCGCACGAGCGTCGTGGACGGCCTCGCGACGGTGTTCGCGCAGCAGGTGGCGAGCGACGTGCTGGCGCCGCTCGTCGACGGCCTCCTGGACGAGCGGCGCGGCGGGTTCGCCCTCGGGGCGCTCGCGGTCACGCTGTACCTGGCGAGCCGGGTGTTCCGCGCCGCGGTGCGGGCGCTCGACGACGCCTACCGCGTGGAGTCCCGGCAGAACGTCGTGACGCAGTACCTGCTCGGGTTCGCGTTCACGGTCGGCGCGCTGGTCACGCTCGTGACGGTGCTTCTGCTGGTCGTCGTCGGGCCGCTGCTGGGCGGGGGCGACGCGCTCGCGGCCCGCCTGGGCCTCGGGGACGCGTTCCGCGCGGCGTGGTCGGTCCTGCGCTGGCCGGCGGCGCTGGCGCTGGGCGGGGCGTTCCTCGCCCTGCTGTACCGGTACGCGCCGAACGTCGTCAGCACCTGGCGGCGCTGCCTGCCCGGCGCGGTGGCGGGGACGCTCGGCGTGCTGCTGGTCTCGACGGGGTTCGTGGCCTACGTCGCCGTGGCGGTGCCGGACACGCCCGGTGCCGACGCCGGGAGCGCGGCCGTCGTCCAGGCCGCCGCGCAGATGCTGGGCCTCGTCCTGGCGGCCGCGCTGTGGATCTGGCTGTCGAGCATCGCGGTGCTGCTGGGCGGCGTGCTGAACGCCGAGGTCGACGCCGCGCGGCCGCGGGCGCGCCGAGTGGAGCCCGCCGCGCCGGTCGCCGTCGCACCCGGCCCCTGAGGGGGCCCCGATCCCGGCTACCGTCGACGCATGGTGCACCGGGAGGCCGAGGTGATCGGCGGGCTGACGGCGGACGAGGTCCGCGAGCGGGTCGCCCGCGGCGACGTGAACCGGGTGGAGACCGGCACCAGCCGCAGCCTGGCCGAGATCGTGCGCAGCAACACCCTCACCCGGGTCAACGCGATCTACCTGGTGCTGTTCCTCGTGGTGCTGAGCACGGGCCACCTGCTCGACGGCCTGTTCGGGCTGCTCATCGTCGTCAACAGCGCCGCCGGCATGATCCAGGAGGTGCGCGCCAAGCGGACCCTGGACCGGCTGGCGCTGCTGAACCGGTCGCCGGTGACGGTGCAGCGGGCCGCGGGCGTCGTGGAGCTCGACCCCGCGGAGCTGGTCGTCGACGACCTGGTCCGGCTGGCCGCGGGCGACCAGGTGCCGGTCGACGGCGAGCTGGTCGGCACGGCGGGCCTCGAGGTCGACGAGTCCCTGCTCACCGGCGAGTCGGAGCCGGTGCTCCCCGCGCCCGGCGACCGGCTGCTGTCGGGCAGTGTCGTCGTGGCCGGGTCCGGCGTGCTGCGCGCGAGCCGGGTCGGGGAGGACGCGTACGCCGCCCGGCTGTCCCGGGAGGCGTCCGCGTTCAAGAAGCCGTCGTCGGACCTGCGCGCGGGCATCGACCGGATCCTGCGGTACATCACCTGGGCGCTGGTGCCGGTCGCGGCGCTCACCGTGGTCAACCAGCTGTGGATCAACGACCAGGCCCCGAGCGACGCGCTGCGCGGCATGGTCGCGGCCGTGGTGCCGATGGTGCCCGAGGGCCTGGTGCTGATGACGAGCGTGGCGATGGCGGTCGGCGTCATCCGGCTCGGCCGGCGGCAGTGCCTGGTGCAGGACCTGCCCGCGATGGAGTCGCTCGCCCGGGTCGACGTGGTGTGCTTCGACAAGACCGGCACGCTCACCGAGGACGGGATGCGGGTCCGGTCGGTCGAGGTGCTGGACCCGGCGCTCGCCCCCGAGCAGGTCGCGACCGTGCTCGCCACGCTGGGCGCCGCCGAGGAGCGGCCGAACGCCAGCCTGCGGGCCGTCGTCGAGCACGTGGGCGACCGCGCGCCCGCGGCCACCGCCGCCGTCGTGCCGTTCTCCTCCGCCCGCCGCTGGGCCGCGGTGCGGACCGCGGACGGCCGGTCCTGGGCGCTCGGCGCGCCGGACGTGCTGCTGCCGCCCGGGCACCCGGCGCTCGTGCGGGTCGCGGAGGAGGCCGGGCAGGGCCGCCGGGTGCTGGCCCTCGCCGGCCTGGACGGTGCGCCGGACGCGGCGGCGCTCCCCGCCGGTCGCCGCGCCGCCGCGCTCGTGGTCCTCGACCAACGCATCCGCCCCGAGGCCGCCGGCACGCTCGCGTACTTCGCTCGGCAGCAGGTGGCCGTCAAGGTCGTCTCCGGCGACGCGCCGAACGCCGTCGCGGCCGTGGCCGGCCAGGTGGGGCTGCCCGCCGGCGCGGTGCTGGACGCCCGCGAGCTGCCGGAGGAGCAGGAGGCCCTCGCCGACGCCGCGGAGCGGGCCGTCGTGCTGGGCCGGGTCGCCCCGGAGCAGAAGCGCGGGCTGGTGCGGGCGCTGACCGCCCGAGGGCACACGGTGGCGATGACCGGAGACGGCGTGAACGACGTCCTCGCGCTCAAGGACGCCGACGTCGGCGTGGCGATGGGCAACGGCAGCCCGGCCGCGCGGGCGGTGGCGCGGATCGTGCTGCTGGACAGCGACTTCGCGACGCTGCCGCACGTGGTGGCCGAGGGCCGGCGGGTCATCGCGAACATCGAGCGGGTCGCGACGCTGTTCCTGTCCAAGACGGTGTACTCGATCCTGCTGGCGCTGGTCGTCGCCGTCAGCGCGGTGCCGTTCCCGCTGCTGCCCCGGCACGTCACGCTCATCGCCTGGTTCACGATCGGCATCCCCGCGACCGTCCTCGGGCTCGCGCCCAACCAGGAGGCCGCCCGGCCCGGGTTCGTGCGGCGCGTGCTGACCGCCGCGGTCCCCGGGGGCGTGGCCGTGGCCGCGGCGACCTACGGGGCGTACGTGGCGGCGCGCGCGGTCATCGGCGACGGTCAGGCCACGCACGTCCTGACGGCCACGGCCGCGTTCCTCGCGCTGGTGCTCACCGCGTTCGACGTGCTCGTCGAGGTGGCCCGGCCGCTGCGTCCCTGGAAGGTCGGGCTGGTCGCGGCGATGGTGCTCGGCATGGCGCTCGCGGTCGGCACGCCGCTCGGGCAGCGGCTGTTCGTCCTGGACCCCACCGACGCGCGGGTGTGGGCGGTGGCGGTGCCCGCCGCGGTGGTCGGCGTCCTGCTGCGGCGGGTGACCGCGGCGCTGCTGCGGCGGATCGGGCCGCCCCGGAAATAGGTGACGACGGTGTTGAGAAATGCACCCGCCGCCCGCGCCGGGCACTTTCTTCGACTTCTGTCGACGCTCTGACGTGCCGTTTCACCGGTAAGCCAGGCCTTCCTTTCTAGACGCGCGGAAACCCGCGGCCTACCGTCGACGGGGTCAGGACAGGAACGCCCCCACCGACCCCGGAGGTCCCGCGATGAGCACCCTCATGGACCAGCCGCCCGTCTCCGAGTGCTCCGTCGACGGGTGCTCGTACAACCACGAGCACGCGTGCAGCGCGGCCGCCATCACGATCGCCGGCTCGGCCGGGGACGCGAAGTGCGCGACGTTCATCCCGCTCAACGTCAAGGGCGGGCTCGACCGCGTCGTCTCGCACGTCGGCGCCTGCCAGCGCGCGGACTGCACGCACAACGAGCACCTGACCTGCGCGGCGGACGCCGTGCGCGTGGGCGCCGGCCACGACCTGGCCGACTGCCTCACCTACGCCCCGGCCTGACCCGCCGGGAAGGCGCCCCGTCCCCGGGCCGCGCTGCGCCCCGCGACACTGGAACGTCGTGCCCGACACGCCGACGGCGTGTCCGTCACCACCTTCCACCGTGGGAGCGGCGGAGGTCGCGGGGACCCGGGTCAGTCCTCGCGCTCGGTCGCGGCGGCGACCGCCGCCGCGAGCGGGGTCGCGCCCTCGGACAGCTCGAGCACCAGGCCGGCCGTGCGGGGCTCGTCCAGCAGCCCGACCAGCACGGCGGCCACGTCGTCGCGCGGCACCTGCCCGCGCGGGACCTCCGCGCCCAGGCGCACGTGCCCGGTCCCGGCGTCGTCGGTCAGACCCCCGGGGCGCAGGATCGTCCAGTCGAGGTCCCGGCCGCGGAGGTCGTCCTCGGCGGCGGTCTTGGCGCGCAGGTACGCGGCGAACACCTCGTCGGTGCCGGCCGGCGGCTCCGCGCCCGCGCCGACCGAGGACACGAGCAGGTAGCGCCGCACCCCGGCCTGCTGGGCCGCGTCGGCGAGCAGCGCCGCGGCGCCCCGGTCGACGGAGTCCTTGCGCTCGGCTCCGCTGCCCGGGCCCGCGCCCGCCGCGAACACGACGGCGTCCGCGTCGGCGAGCTGCGCCGCGAGCGCGTCGACGCCCGCGGACTCGAGGTCGAGCAGCACCGCGGTGGCGCCGTCCGCCTCGACGTCGGCGACGTGGTCCGGGTTCCGGACGATCGCGAGCGGCGTGTCACCCCGCTCCGCGAGCAGCCTGCTCAGTCGGCGGGCGATCTGACCGTGGCCTCCGGCGATGGCGATGCGCATGCCCCCACGGTAGGAGCGCGGCCCGGGCGCCGCACCCGCTGCCCGGGCCGCGCGTGCGGCGCCGGTGGCGCCGCACGTCGAGGTGGCCGGTCCCCGGCCCGTGGCAGGGGGCCTTGTCGTGCTCGGACCGGGGGCCGGCCAGTGCCGTCCGACGCCAGGGGGGCGAACGCCGGACGGCTGCGGGACCTCGCGGTGGTCGGTCCCGGGGGACCGGTCCGCGGTGGTCG
This sequence comes from Cellulomonas sp. PS-H5, assembly GCF_019265565.1. Lineage (NCBI taxonomy): Bacteria > Bacillati > Actinomycetota > Actinomycetes > Micrococcales > Cellulomonadaceae > Cellulomonas > Cellulomonas sp. PS-H5. The sequence goes on along the minus strand of NZ_JAHVCI010000015.1, from coordinate 56,758 downwards.
TCGCACTGCTCACGCTAGGCCCGATCGACACCCGTTCGACGACCGATGAGTAGCATCTCGGGCCTCGTTGGGTGGTGATCCGGCGCGGACTGAGGGGTAGGACGCGCGACCGGGTGGGCACCCAGGTGCTCCCCGGCGCCGGGTGGTGCGGGCGGCTGGGTGCTCGGGAGCGCTCCGGGTGCGCCGGGTCAGGCCGTCCCGGCGGCGGCCTCGAGCGGCTGCAGCCCGGCGAGCCGCCGCCGGATGCTCTGCACGTCGTCCTCGCGCCCGGACGGCACCAGGGACAGCGCCGTGAACGTCTCGGCGGTCGGCAGCAGGTCGCGCGCGAGGTCGCGCAGCGCCTCGGCGACCTCGGCCAGGTCGGCGGCGTGCGCGGCGTCCAGCGCCGGGGCGTCGCCCTGCAGGCCGACGTACAGCACGAAGCCGGCCCGGTCGGCGGCGGCGTCGCCGCGCGGTGGTGCGGGGACGGGCGGGGGTGCGGGGGTGCGGTGACGTGCCACGGGGATCTCCGGGGGGTGCGCGGGGGCCGCTGCGAGCGGCGGCCGGGGTGGTGGTCGGGGGACGGCGGGGCGTCAGGACCAACAGCGCGTGCGGGGCGCTCCCGGGCGTACGCCGACGGACGCCGGGGAGGCGTCGGTCGGGCGTCGGTGGAGGCTCACGCCCCCGATGGTGGCAGCAGCCGTGCCGGGGACCAAGGGCTTTCCGCGCGCGGTCTCAGCGGCCGAGACCGGATGACCGCGGTCGGGGGCGGGACGGACGGCCCCGCTCAGGCGTCAGACGACGCCGTACAGCCGGTCGCCCGCGTCGCCGAGGCCCGGGATGATGTACGCGTTCTCGTCCAGGCGCTCGTCCACGGCCGCGACCACCACGGTCACGTCGCCCCGGTCGCCGACGGCGTCCTCGACGACCTTGAGGCCCTCGGGCGCCGCGAGGAGGCAGACCGCCGTCACGTCGCGGGCCCCGCGGGCGAACAGGTAGTCGATCGCCGCGACCAGCGTGCCGCCCGTGGCGAGCATGGGGTCGACCAGGAAGCACTGCCGGCCGGTGAGGTCCTCGGGCAGCCGGTTGGCGTAGGTGATGGCCTCGAGCGTCGTCTCGTCGCGCTGCATGCCCAGGAACCCGACCTCGGCGGTCGGCATGAGGCGGGTCATGCCGTCGAGCATGCCGAGGCCGGCGCGCAGGATCGGGACCACGAGGGGCAGCGGCTCGGCGATCTTCACGCCGGTGGTGGTGGCCACGGGGGTCACGACCTCGACGGGCTCGGTGCGGACCTCGCGGGTCGCCTCGTACGCCAGCAGGGTCACCAGCTCGTCGACGAGCTTGCGGAACGTGGGGGACGACGTGTCCTTGTTCCGGAGCACCGACAGCTTGTGGGCGACGAGCGGGTGGTCGGCGACGTGCAGGCGCATGGGCTCAACCTACCGTGCGCACCCCGGGACCGACGTCCCGGTCGGCGCGGGGTGACGGGGACCACGATGGCGGGCAGCGCGCGGCGACGGCGCAGCCCCCTGCCTGCACCGTCGCCGCTGCGCACCCAACGCCGCGGGCACCGGGACCGACGAGGGCCCCGAGGAGAGCCCGGGCGGCCGCATGCGCGGACGGCAAAAAGTGCCTCTGACCAGCGCATTCATCCGGCCGAACCCCTCAGGACGGGCCGTCGCCGGTCGAACCTTCCTGCTGTACCCCCTGAAGGAGGAAGGCCTCGACATGGACCGTCACGCCACCCCGCTCCGCCGCTCGCTCGCGACCACGATGGTCGGGGCGGTGGCCGTCGCCGTCGTCGCGGGAGGTGCGGCCGGCGTCGTCGGCCTGCAGGCCCTCGCGGAGCAGCGCGGCACGCTCGCCGACCTGCGCGACACGCAGGTGGAGCTGGTGCAGGCGGCGGGGGAGCTGCAGTCGGGCATCAAGGGGGCCGTCGCCTACAACACCGCGCTGACCCTGGCGCCGGAGGTCAACCCCACCGCCGAGCAGGACCGCGACGCCGAGGTGGCCGCGGCCGACGCCGCGCTCGCGACGCTGCAGGGCCTGGCGATCCCGGCCGACCAGCAGCCCGCGCTCGACGAGGTGGGCACCCAGTGGGGCGTGGTGCGCCAGATCGTGCTGGACGACCTGTCGGCGCTGCCGCCCGCCGAGATCGCCCCCGTGACCGAGCGGTACCAGGCGGCGAACGCCGACCTGACCGACGCCCTCGGAGTGCTGCTGGACGACGCGTACGGCGCGATCGACGCCTCCATCGAGGCCGCGTCCTCGACGAGCACGCGCACCACCGTCGAGGTCGGCGCGCTGATCGGGGTCGGCGCGGTGCTGTCGCTGGGCCTGGGGCTCGGGCTCGGGCGCCGGGTGCGCCGCCGGCTGGCCGCGCTCGAGGACGTCGTCGACGGGATCGCCGCGCGCGACCTGACCCGGTCCTGCGACCTGGGCGGGTCCGACGAGCTCGCCCGGCTCGCGGCGTCGCTCGACGTGGCGCAGGCCGCGGTGCGGGACACCCTCGCGGGCGTCGTTCGGACCACCGACGAGGTGGGGAGCGCGGTCGCCGCGCTGTCCTCGGCCTCGACCCGCGTGGGCGCGGGCTCCGACGCGACCAGCGCGCAGGTCGGCGTCACGGCCGTGGCGGCCGAGCAGGTGTCGCGGAACGTGCAGGCGGTCGCCGCCGGCGCGGAGCAGATGGGCGCCAGCATCCGCGAGATCGCGCAGAACGCGAACGAGGCGGCCCGGGTCGCCGCGCACGCCACCGAGGTGGCGGAGACGGCGAACGGCACGGTCGCGCAGCTCGGCACCAGCTCGACCGAGATCGGCAACGTGGTCAAGGTCATCACCACGATCGCGGAGCAGACCAACCTGCTCGCGCTGAACGCGACCATCGAGGCCGCCCGTGCGGGCGACGCGGGCAAGGGGTTCGCGGTCGTCGCGGGCGAGGTCAAGGAGCTGGCGCAGGAGACGGCGAAGGCCACCGAGGACATCGCGCGCCGCGTCGAGGCGATCCAGGCCGACTCGGACCAGGCCGTGACGGCGATCGGCGAGATCGCCCGGATCATCGGCGACATCAACGACTTCCAGGTCGCGATCGCGTCCGCCGTCGAGGAGCAGACGGCCACGACGGCGGAGATGAGCCGCGGCGTGGCGGAGGCCGCGGCCGGCTCGGGGGAGATCGCGGCCAACCTCACCGGCCTGACCGACGCCACCGCCGACGTGGCGTCCGTGGTCGGCCAGGTCGACACCCAGGTGCGCGGGCTCGCGGGCACCTCGGAGGACCTGCGCACCCGGGTGGCCGCCTTCACGTTCTGAGTGGGGGCGCGCGACCTAGACTGCCGCGGTGCCTGGTCCCGCGCCCGAGCCCGCGGCCGAGCCGCTGCGGCTGGCCGTCCTCGGCCAGGTCCGCGCGGCCGGCCCCGACGGCGCGCTGCTGCCCGTGGCCGGCCTGGGCGCGAACCTGCTGCTGGCGCTCGCGCTCGAGCCGCGCGGGCTGTCGAGCGCCCGTGCGGTGGACGAGACCTGGCCGGACGGCGCGCCGGCGTCGGGCCGCGCGGCGCTGCAGACGCTGGTGTCCCGGCTCCGCGGCGCCCACCCCGGCCTGCTCGCGTCCACCGCCGCGGGCTACGTGCTCGGCGTCGCCCGCGGGGCGGTGGACCTGCTGCGGGGCGCGGACGCGCTCGACGCGGGGCGCGCGGCGCTGGCGGCGGGAGACGCGCCCGCGGCCGCCGCCGGCACGGGGGCCGCGCTCGACCTGTGGGACGGCGAGCCCGGGGCCGGCGCGACGTCCCCCGACCTGGTGGCCGCCCTGGCCGCGCGTGCGGACGGCCTGCGCCGCGACCTGCTGCGGGTGCGCGCCGCCGCGCTGCTCGACCTCGGCGACGCCGGGGCGCTGGCGGCCGCGCAGGACCTGCTCGCGCTCGCGCCGCTCGACGACGGGGCGCACCTGCTGCGGATGCGCGCGCTGCACGCGGCGGGCCGGAGCACCGAGGCGGTCGCGGCGTTCGGCGCCTACCGGGAGCGGCTGCGCGAGGCGCTGGGGTCGGACCCGGCGCCCGAGGTGGCGGCGTTCCACCTGGAGCTGCTGGACGGGGCCGCGCCGGCGCCCGCCGACCGGCCGGTCGCCCGCCCCGCCCCCGCCGCCCACGGGCTCCGCGTCGCGCCCAACGCGCTCATCGGCCGGGACGCCGACGTCGCCGCGGTCGAGGCGCTGCTCGGCGCCGCGCCGGTCGTGACCGTGCTCGGCACCGGCGGCCTCGGGAAGACCCGCCTGGTGCAGGAGGTCGCCCGGCGCGCGGCGGGCGGCGCCCGCGCCGTCTACGTCGCCGAGCTGGCGTCGGTGCGGGACGACCCGGACGTGCTCCCGGCGCTCGCGGGCGCGCTCCAGGTGCCCGAGGGCCCGGCCCGGCGCGCCGGCGTGGCGGACCAGCGGATGCGGCCGCTGGCCGAGCGCGTGCTGGACCGGCTCGGCGAGCAGCCGACCCTCCTGGTGCTGGACAACTGCGAGCAGGTGCTCGAGGGCGTCGCGACCTGGGTCGCGGACGTCGTCGGCACGCTGCCCGGGGTCCAGGTGCTGGCCACCAGCCGCGCGCCCCTGGGGGTGCCGGGGGAGCGGGTGCACCCGCTCGACCCGCTGCCGACCCGCGACGACGACGGCGGCCCGGGCGCGGCGGTCCGGCTCTTCACCGAGCGCGCGACCGCGGTCCGCCCGGGCGTGACGCTGCCCGCGGACGTGGTCGAGCGGCTGTGCGCCCGCCTGGACGGCCTGCCGCTGGCGATCGAGCTCGCCGCCGCGCGGACCCGCTCGCTCACGGTCGTCGAGGTCGAGCGCCGGCTCTCCGACCGGTTCGCGCTGCTGGTCTCCGGCGGCGCCGGGACGCCGGAGCGGCACCGGACGCTCCGGGCGGTCATCGCCTGGTCCTGGGACCTGCTCACCGAGCGCCAGCGGGCGCTGTGCCGCCGGGCCGCGGTGCTGCCGGACGGCTTCGGGCTGCCCGCGGCGCTCGCGGTGGTCGCCGGCGAGTCCGACGAGCCGGCGGTGCTGGACGACCTGGACGCGCTGGTGGCGCAGTCGCTGCTCCGCGTCGAGGAGGAGCCGCGGACCGGCGAGGTCCGGTACCGGATGCTGGAGACGGTCCGCGAGTTCGGGCAGCGCGAGGTCGAGGCGCTCGGCGAGGGGGTCCGGCTGCGGGACGCCGTCCTGGGCTGGGCCCGGGACGTCGCGTCGGGGATCGTCCGACGCGCCGGGAGCCCGGAGCGGGTGCTGCTCGACCCGGTCGGCGACGTCGAGCACGACAACCTGGTGGCGCTGCTGCGGCGGGAGCTCGCGGAGGGGACCCGCCGCCCGGACGCTGTGCTGGCGCTGTTCGCGGTGGTGGGGCTCCGGTGGATGCTGCAGGGCGCGCACGACGAGCTGCAGGACGTGCAGCGCGGCGTCCTGGCGGCGACCGACGGCTGGGTGCCCGACGGCGACGCCGAGCCCGCCGTGCTCGCGCTCGCGCTGCTCGCGGGCACCGAGCTCATGTTCGGCGACCTGCGGGCCGGCGCCCGCGCGCGGCTGGCGGTGCGCCGCGCCGCCGCGGCCGGGGGCCTGCGCCCCGTGGCGCGGATGCTGGCCGACGCCGTCGAGCGGTTCGCCGACCCCGCCGCGCTGGTCCGGCTGCTCCAGGACGCGCGGCGGTCGACCGACCTGCCGAGCCGGCGGCTCGCCCTGCTGGCGTCCTGGTCGCTCGCCGAGAACGACTCCGACGTCGAGGCCTCGATCGGGTACGCGGGCGAGGCCTACCACCTCGCGGTCGACACCGACGACCCGTGGACCGCCGTCATGGCCGCGGTGTCGCTGGCGGGCGCGTACAGCCAGAGCCTGCGGCCGCGGGAGGCGATGGACTGGCTGACCGCCGCCCGGACGGCGCTGGCCGCGCCGCAGATCACGCACCGCGACCTGATGGTGCAGGCGTTCGAGGACAGCCTGGAGCAGGTGTACGGCGTGACGCTGCTCGGCCTGGGCGAGTGGGACGAGGCGGAGCGGGTGTTCGAGGACGTCGCCCGGGCGACGACGGACGTGCGGGACGCCGAGGTGATGTCCGCCCTCGGCCTCGCGGAGGCCGAGCGCGGCCGCGGCGAGGTGGAGCGCGGGCTGGCGCGGTACCGGGCGCTGCTCGCGCGCGCGGCGGGCCGGGACGGGTCGGGGCCGTGGCTGCTCGTCGCCGCCGGGGCGTGCCTCGCCGCGCACGTGCTGGAGGGCCGGGCGGACGAGCCGGCGCTCGCCGAGGCCGTGCGGCGGATCGACGAGGACGACCTCACCGGCCGGGCGGGCTTCACCGACCGGCCGGTGCTCGGCACGCTGCTCACCGGCGTCGGGAGCTGGCGGGTGGCCGTGGCGCCCGAGGACCCGGGCGGGCTGGAGCTGCTCGCGCTCGCCGAGCGGGTCGGCGCCCGGCAGGACTTCCCGTGCGGGGTGCTGGCGCCGCACCTGGCGCTCGCGGCGGCGCGCTACGGCACGGACGCGGTCGAGCGCGCGAGGGCGGCGGCCGCGGCGCTCGGCCACGGGGACGACGTCCTGCGCGCGCTCACGCTGCTGCGCGCGGCGGGGGTGGGGGCGGCCTGATCACCGGCCCCTCCCACCCCCGGCCGCGCGGCGCGGTCAGGCCCGGCGCATGTACGCCCGCACCGTCAGCGGCGCGAACACCGCCACCACCACCGCGGCCCCGAGCAGCGCCCAGCCCGCGTCCGCGGTGATCCCGTTGCCGACCGTCAGGTCGCGCGCGGCGGTCACCAGGTGCGAGACCGGGTTCACGTCGACGAACGACTTCAGCCAGCCGGGCAGCGTGTCCGCGGGGACGAACGCGTTCGACGCGAAGGTCAGCGGGAACAGCACGATCATCGAGATGCCCTGCACCGACGACGCGGACCGGGCGATGACGCCGAAGAACGCGAAGATCCAGGACAGCGCCCACGCGCTGACGATCACGAGCAGCCCCGCGGTCACCACGCCGACGGCTCCGCCGTCCGGCCGCCAGCCCATGATCAGGCCCATGACCATCGTCAGGGTCGTGGCGATCAGGTAGCGGATGGTGTCGGCGAGCAGCGCGCCGGCGAGCGGGGCGATCCGGGCGATCGGCAGCGACCGGAACCGGTCGAACACGCCCTTGTCCATGTCCTCGCGGAGCTGGACGCCGGTGACCACGGACGTGGTGATGACCGTCTGCACCAGGATGCCGGGGATGAAGAACGGCAGGTAGGACTGCACGTCACCGGCGATCGCGCCGCCGAAGATGTACGTGAACATCAGCGTGAACAGGATCGGCTGCAGCGTCACGTCGAACAGCTGCTCGGGTGTGCGGCGGACCTTGAGCAGGCCGCGCCAGCCCATGGAGAACGACTGCCGCACGGTGGCGCCGAGCGTGACGCGGTTGCTGGCGGCGCGGGCCAGGGCCTGCGGGTCGACCGCCGGGCGCGCCGGCCGGGTCGGGGTGAGCGTGGTCATGCGCGGGCCTCCTCGAGGTCGCGGTCCTGGGTGTCCTCGGCCGGCGCGGGCGCCGCGGAGGCGTGCCCGGTCAGCGTCAGGAACACCTCGTCGAGCGTGGGCTCCTGCACGGCGATGTCGTGCAGCGGGATGCCGGCGGAGCGCAGGGCGACCAGCAGGTCGCCGGCGGAGTCGGCGGTGGGGACGGGCGCGGAGAGCCGGCCGTCGGGCGCGCGGGTCGGCTCGACGCCGAGCACCGAGCGGGCGATCCGCAGCGCCTCGGGCTCGTCGGCGGCCTCGGCCAGCCCGATCTGCAGCCGCGAGGTGCCGACGGAGGCCTTGAGCTCCGTGCCGGTGCCCTCGGCCACGAGCTGACCGCGGTCGATCACGGCGATCCGGTCGGCCAGCTGGTCGGCCTCGTCGAGGTACTGGGTGGTGAGCAGGACGGTGGACCCGCCGGCGACGAGGCGCCGCACGGTGTCCCACATCTGCAGGCGGGTGCGCGGGTCGAGGCCGGTGGTCGGCTCGTCCAGGAAGATCAGCGGCGGCTGGGCGATGAGCGAGGCCGCGAGGTCCAGGCGCCGGCGCATGCCGCCGGAGAAGTTCTTCAGCGGACGGGCGGCGGCCTCGGCCAGCCCGAACTCGTCGAGCAGGGCCGCGGACGTGCGCCGCGCATCGGCCCGGGACAGGCCGAGCAGCCGCGCGAACAGCACCAGGTTCTCGGTGGCGGACAGGCTCTCGTCGACCGAGGCGTACTGGCCGGTGACGCCGATCAGCGACCGCACGGCCTGCGCCTCGCGGGCGACGTCCCGGCCGAACACGGTGGCCGTGCCCGCGTCCGGGCGCAGCAGCGTCGCGAGCATGCGGATGGTCGTGGTCTTGCCGGCGCCGTTCGGGCCGAGGAAGCCGTAGACGGCCCCGGTCCGGATCTGCAGGTCGATGCCGTCGACCGCGCGGTTGTCGCCGAACGTCTTGACGAGCCCGCGGGCCTCGACGGCCCACGTGCTGCCGCCGGTGGATGTGGTCATGGTGGTGGTCCTCCCTGGTTGACGCCGACCACTCTCCGGCGGCCCGCTCACACGGCGCTCACGTCCCGCTGACACCGGCCGCGGGCGGGCGTGAGCGCGGGTGAGGTCGGCCCGGGCGCCCGCGCGGCGCCGTGACGTGCGCCGACGGGTGCGCGAGACTCCCGGACAGGTCAAGGGGGTGGCTGGTATGCCGCGCATGGCGGTGGCGGAACGACGGCGCGAGCTGGTGGACGCGGCGGTCCGGGTGATCGCGCGGGACGGCGTGGCCGCGGCGACCACGCGCGCCGTCGTCGCCGAGGCCGGGATGTCGCTCGCGAGCCTGCACTACGCCTTCCCCTCGCGGGAGCACCTCATCGAGGCGGTGATCGCCGAGGTGACCGCGCAGGAGCGCCGGGCCGCGGAGTGCGGGCTGCTCCCCGTGGCGACGGCCGCCGAGGACGGGCCCGCGGGGCCGCCCGCGCTCGAGGAGGTCATCGCGGCCGGGCTGGAGCGCTACGTCGACCTGCTCGCCGAGCGCCCGGAGCGCGAGCAGGCGCTGCTGGAGCTCGCGCTGCACGCGATGCGGACCGGTCAGCGCGGGGCGCTCGTCGCCCAGTACGCGGTCTACCAGGAGTCGGCGCGCGCCTCGCTGTCGACGGCGGCGCTCGCGGCCCGCAGCCGCTGGACGGTGCCGCTCGACGAGGTGGCGCGGGCGCTCGTGATGACGACGGAGGGGCTGACCACGGTCTGGCTCGCGGACCGGGACACCGACGCGGCGCGGCGGACCGCCCGGTTCGCCGCGCGGGCGCTGGCGGCGCTGGCCGAACCGGCGTAGGCCCGGCGCGCGGCGAGGCGCCGGGGCACACTGGGCGGGACACCCGAGTCGAGGAGGCCTCCCGTGCTGACCAGCGTGCACCCGTTCCTGTGGTTCGACACCCAGGCCGAGCAGGCCGCCGCGCTCTACACCTCGCTGATCCCGAACTCCGGCGTGACCGCGACCCGCCGGTACCCCGAGGGCGCCCCGGGCGGGATGGCGGGTCAGGTCATGTCGGTGTCGTTCGAGCTCGACGGCCTGCCGGTCGAGGCGCTGAACGCCGGGCCGCAGTTCCGGTTCACCGAGGCGTTCTCGTTCTTCGTGTCGGTGGACACCCAGGACGAGGTCGACCGGCTGTGGGACGGGTTGACCGCGGGCGGCGGCGAGCCGTCGCAGTGCGGCTGGCTCAAGGACCCGTACGGCCTGTCCTGGCAGATCGTGCCGCGCGTGCTCGACGAGCTGCTCGGCGACCCGGACCCGGCGCGCGCCCAGCGGGCCATGCAGGCGATGCTCGCGATGCAGAAGCTCGACGTGGCGGCGCTCCGCGCGGCGGCCGACGGCTGACCGGGCCGCGGCGACCTACCCTGGGGCGGTGACCGAGACCGCCCCCACCCCCGGCCGGCGCGGACGCGTGACGATGCAGGTGCGGTGGTCGGACGTCGACCTCTTCGCGCACGTCAACAACGCCGCCTACCTCCGGTTCCTCGACGACGCCCGGTTCGCGCTGTTCCCGTCGATGGGCGTCGACCCCGCGGGCCGGCCCACCGACTCGCTGCTCGTCGTCGTGAAGCACGAGATCGAGTACCTGGCCCCGCTGCCGTTCCGGCCCGAGCCCATCGCCGTGGACGTGTGGGTGCCGCGGACCGGCCGGTCGTCGGTCGACTTCGGGTACGAGGTGCTGGACGTGACGGGTCAGGGCGGCGCCGAGCCCGTCGTCTACCTGCGCGCCCGGTCCCGGATGGTGCAGCTCGACCGCGGCACCCACCAGCCGCGGCCGTTCACGCCGGACGAGCGCGCGGTGTTCGAGACCTACCCGGGCGAGGCGCCGATCCTGCACGGCTGGTGACCTCGCGGGCCGCGCGGCCCCGCCCCCCGGTGGGACGTCAGCCCGCGAGCGTCATCCCGAGCGCCGCGGCCAGCGTCCGGGTCACCCCGTTGCGGCTGTTCGCCGGCACCACGTACCGGGCCCGCGCTCGGACCTCCGGGTGCGCGTTGTCCATGGCGCACGACCAGCGCGCTGCGTCGAGCAGGCCGGCGTCGTTGAGGTAGTCGCCGAACGCCATCGTCTGCTCCGGCGTCACGCCGAGCCGGTCCTGCACCCGGCGCAGGGCGTGGCCCTTGTCCGCCGCGGGGCTCATCACGTCGATCCAGTGCTGCCCCGACACGACGACGCGCAGCCGGTCGGCGAGGTCGTCGAACGCCGGCGCGGTGGCCTCCTCGACGGACCCGAAGTCGAAGACGGCGACCTTCAGCACCACGTCGTCCACCGCCGTGACGTCGGGGACCTCCACCAGCCGCGCGTAGTGCCGCCCCGCGTGCTCGGCGAACGCGTCCCCCACCCGCTCGATGTACGCGGCCCGCTGCCCGCACAGCACCAGGCCGACGTCGGCGCCCCGCCCGGCGAGCGCACGGACGCGCGCGACGACCTCGGGCACCGCCTCCGCGGGCAGCGGGTCGGTGGACAGCGTCTGCTCGTGCTGCGCCACGTACGAGCCGTTCTCGGCGATGAACACGAGGTCGTCGCCGCGCGCGCCGAACAGCTCCCGGAGGTTCGCGTACTGCCGCCCGCTCGCCGGGGCGAACGCGATCCCGCGCCGCTCGAGCTCGTCCAGCACCGGCCAGAACGTGTCCGGCACCCGGCCGTTCTCGTCGAGGAGCGAGCCGTCCATGTCGGACACCACGAGGCGCACCTGGTCGACGTCGGGCAGGGCGGGCGGGTCGAGGACGGGCTCGGTGGTCGTCGCGGCGGGCATGTCCCCAGTCTCGCAGCCGCGCCGCGGTCGTCCGTCCGGGTGACGCGGCACCCAGCGCGCGCACAGCCGGGTCACGGGGACCGCCCGCACCCGATACGGTCGTCGGGCACCGAGCCGCGCCGCGCGGCCGGCGCGCAGGGGGCGCGGCGACGTCGCGCACCCGTGCCGCGCCGGCGCCGGACGGCTCCCCACGACCGAGGAGTCCTCCCATGCGCGTCTCGCGCGGCATCGCCGCCCTGTCCCTGACGGCCGTCGCCGTCCTGGGCCTGTCCGCCTGTTCCTCCGACTCCGAGAAGGCCGACAAGCCCGCCGCCGGGGCCGAGGCTTCCGCCCCCGCCGAGGAGGTCGCCGAGGTCGACTCCGACTTCGACCTCACGAAGGACGACTTCGTCGAGCGCGTCACCGCCGCGGCCCAGGCCGCCGGCACCGTCACCATGGACATGACCACCACGGGCTCCGGCGTCACGCAGACCGCCTCCGGCGTCATCCGCTACACCGACGGCGCGCAGGACCTGGCCATGACGATGGAGGTCCCGGGCGCGGGCACCATCGACTTCAAGATGGTCGGCGGCGTCGTCTACATGCAGATGCCGGAGCTCACGGGCGACAAGTACCTGCAGATCGACCCGGACGACACCAGCAACCCCCTCTCGCAGTCGTTCGCCGGCATGGAGGGCCAGTTCGACCCGACCGGGACGCTCGCCGGTCTCGGCGACGCGGTGAAGTCGTTCGAGAAGGTCGGCGAGCCGCAGGAGGCGGGCGGCGCCCTCGCGCAGGAGTACGCCGTCGTCATCGACTCGGCCGCGCTGTCCGACCCGGCCGTCGCCGAAGAGCTCGCCGCCGCGGGCACGTCCCTGCCGCCGGAGCTGACCTACAGCTACTGGATCGACGCCGACGACCAGATGCGCCGCGTGACCACCGAGGTCGCGGGCGTCAGCACGGACGTCACCTTCTCGGGCTGGGGCGAGCCGGTCGAGATCACGGCGCCGTCCGCGGACCAGCTCACGGACATGAGCAGCCTCGGGTTCTGAGCACCCCGCTCCGGCGACGGGCCGGGCACGCCTGTCCGGCGTGCCCGGCCCGTCGGCTGTGAGCCACGCCTCGCGCGTTCGCCCGGCCGATCCGCTCAGGGCGCCGCCGCCCGGGCCGATCCGGACGTCGGCAGGGGCCGGGCGAGACGAGGTCGGCGGTATGGGTGCGGTGGCGAACGGGCGGAACCGGTGGAGCGGGCTCCGGGCGAAGGTCCTGGGGGTCGCGGCGATCGGCGTGACGACGGCGGTGGTCGCCGGCGTGGGGTCGCAGGTGTTCCTCGGCCGGGTGTCGGCGGCGAACGAGCGGCTGGCCGGGCTGCAGGAGGTGTCGACCGAGGTCGGCGAGGTCCGGACGATGAACGCGGACGTGTCGGGCTGGCAGGTGGCGTACGCGTGGGACACCCGCCGGATCGGCGGCCCGGAGGCGGTCGACGCCGCCAGCGCCAACCGCGCGGGCTACCTGGACTCGGTGCAGACGCTCCGGGCGGCGCTCGACGCCGTCGACACCGACCGCCTGACGGCGGACGAGGCCGCGACGTTCGAGCGGGTCGCCGCGCTCTGGGAGGACTTCTTCGCGGTCGACGACCAGGTGGTCGCCGCGTACCAGGAGGGCACGCCCGAGGCGCTGGACGCCGGGGACGCGCTCGTGACCGGCGACGGCTACGACGTGTACTACGCGATCGGCGACGCGACCACGGAGCTCCTCGGCTCGCTGGGCGACCGCACCGTGCAGGCGACCGAGGACGCCGCGTCGGCCGCGGCGACCGGGCGCGTCGTCACCGCGGCGCTGCTCGTCGCGGGCGTGGTGGCCGCGCTGCTCGCCGGGCTGCGGGTGTCGGGGAGCATGGCCCGCGCGGCGTCCCGGGTGCGGGCGTCGGTCGAGGCGATGGCGACCGGCGACCTGACCCGGGAGCCCGGCGTGCGGTCGCGCGACGAGCTGGGCGAGATGGCGACCGCGCTCGCGTCGGCGCAGACCAGCCTCCGGGCCACGATGGCCGGCGTCGTCGAGACCTCGCAGGCGGTCGCGGCCGCGGCGGAGGAGCTGTCGGTGGCGTCCTCGCAGGTGGCCGCCGGCTCGGACGAGACGAGCGCGCAGGCCGGCGTCGTCGCGGCGGCCGCGGAGCAGGTGTCGCGCAACGTGCAGACGGTGGCAGCCGGTGCGGAGGAGATGGGCGCCTCGATCCGGGAGATCGCGCAGAACGCCTCGCAGGCGGCGAAGGTCGCCGGGCAGGCGACGGACGCCGCGGCCGTGACCAACGACCAGGTGGCGCGGCTCGGGGCCTCGTCGCAGGAGATCGGCAACGTGGTGAAGGTGATCACCTCCATCGCCGAGCAGACGAACCTGCTGGCGCTCAACGCCACGATCGAGGCGGCGCGCGCCGGGGAGGCCGGGAAGGGCTTCGCCGTCGTGGCGGGCGAGGTCAAGGAGCTCGCGCAGGAGACCGCCAAGGCCACCGAGGACATCGTGCGGCGGGTCGAGGCCATCCAGGGCGACACCGCCGGTGCGGTCGCGGCGATCGGCGAGATCGCGGGGATCGTGGCGAGCATCAACGACTACCAGCTGACGATCGCCTCGGCCGTGGAGGAGCAGACCGCCACGACGACCGAGATGTCCCGCTCGGTCGCCGAGGCCGCCACCGGGTCCGGCGAGATCGCGGTCAACATCACCGGCGTGGCATCGGCGACGGCGACGTCCTCGCAGACCCTCGGGCAGATGGGCGACGCCATCGGCGAGCTCGCGCGGATGTCCGAGGACCTCCGCGCCCGGGTCGCGCGCTTCACGTACTGACAGCGCGGCGGGCGTCGAGGGCCCCGTGAGGGGCTCAGCGGATGCGGTCGGCCAGCAGGCGGGCGAGCACCGGCACGTGGCTCAGCGCCACCTCGCGCGTCGCGGTCACGAGGGTCACGGGGCCGGAGGACGCCACGTCCGCCAGGTGGGCCAGCGCCTCGGCGCCGTCGCCGTCGGCCAGCTCCGCGGCGTACCGGCGGGCGAACTCGTCGTGGACCTCCGCCCGGTGCCCGTACCACCGGCGCAGCTCCGTGCTCGGCGCGACCCGCGGCAGCCACTCGTCCACCCGGGGGTCGTCCCGCCGTACGCCCCGCGGCCACAGCCGGTCCACCAGCACGCGGCGGCGGGTGCCGTCGGAGGGCTCGTAGACCCGCCCGACCTCGACCTCGTCCACGGTCCCCATCCTGCCGCGGACCCGGCGCCGTCACGCCAGGGGCGAACACGGGACGCCCGACGCACCCCCCGCCGTTAGCATCGAACAACGCCGCCTCGCCGTGCGTGGGAGACCGGGCCGCAGAGCCCGACCGCGCCGGCGAGCACGCCGCTCGTGAGGAGTGCACATGTTCGAGAGATTCACGGACCGAGCCCGTCGCGTGGTCGTCCTCGCCCAGGAAGAGGCGCGGATGCTCAACCACAACTACATCGGCACCGAGCACATCCTCCTGGGTCTCATCCACGAGGGGGAGGGTGTCGCGGCCAAGGCGCTCGAGTCGCTCAACATCTCGCTCGACGCGGTGCGCGCCCAGGTGCAGGAGATCATCGGCGAGGGCCAGCAGGCCCCGAGCGGGCACATCCCGTTCACGCCGCGTGCCAAGAAGGTGCTGGAGCTGTCGCTGCGCGAGGCGCTGCAGCTCGGCCACAACTACATCGGGACCGAGCACATCCTGCTCGGCCTCATCCGCGAGGGCGAGGGCGTCGCGGCCCAGGTGCTCGGCAAGCTCGGCGCCGACCTGAACCGCGTCCGCCAGCAGGTCATCCAGCTGCTGTCCGGCTACCAGGGCAAGGAGCCCGTGGCCGCCGGCGGCCCGCAGGAGGGCCAGCCCTCGGGCTCCGCCGTCCTCGACCAGTTCGGCCGCAACCTGACGCAGGCCGCGCGCGAGGGCAAGCTCGACCCGGTCATCGGGCGCGAGAAGGAGATCGAGCGGGTCATGCAGGTGCTGTCCCGCCGCACCAAGAACAACCCGGTGCTGATCGGCGAGCCCGGCGTCGGCAAGACGGCGGTCGTCGAGGGCCTGGCCCAGGACATCGTCCGGGGCGACGTGCCGGAGACGCTGAAGGACAAGCAGCTCTACACGCTGGACCTCGGCGCCCTGGTGGCCGGCTCCCGGTACCGCGGTGACTTCGAGGAGCGACTGAAGAAGGTCCTCAAGGAGATCCGCACCCGCGGCGACATCATCCTGTTCATCGACGAGATCCACACCCTCGTGGGTGCGGGGGCCGCCGAGGGCGCGATCGACGCCGCGAGCATCCTCAAGCCGATGCTGGCCCGCGGCGAGCTGCAGACCGTCGGCGCGACGACCCTGGACGAGTACCGCAAGTACGTGGAGAAGGACCCGGCCCTCGAGCGCCGGTTCCAGCCCATCCAGGTCTCCGAGCCGAACCTGCAGCACGCCATCGAGATCCTCAAGGGCCTGCGCGACCGGTACGAGGCGCACCACCGCGTGTCGATCACCGACGGCGCCCTCGTGGCCGCCGCCACGCTGGCCGACCGGTACGTCAACGACCGGTTCCTGCCGGACAAGGCGATCGACCTGGTCGACGAGGCCGGCGCCCGCCTGCGGATCCGCCGCATGACGGCCCCGCCGGAGCTGCGCGAGCTCGACGAGCAGATCTCGGACACGCGCCGCGACAAGGAGTCGGCGATCGACGAGCAGGACTTCGAGAAGGCCGCGCGCCTGCGCGACCAGGAGAAGCAGCTCGGCCTCAAGCGCCAGGAGAAGGAGAAGGCCTGGAAGTCGGGCGACCTGGACGCGGTCGCCGAGGTCGACGAGGAGCTCATCGCCGAGGTGCTGGCGCTGGCCACCGGCATCCCGGTGTTCAAGCTCACCGAGGAGGAGTCGAGCCGGCTGCTCAAGATGGAGGACGAGCTGCACAAGCGGGTCGTCGGCCAGGAGGCGGCCATCAAGGCGCTCTCCCAGGCCATCCGCCGCACGCGTGCGGGTCTGAAGGACCCGAAGCGCCCCGGTGGGTCGTTCATCTTCGCCGGTCCCACCGGCGTCGGGAAGACCGAGCTGGCCAAGGCGCTCGCCGAGTTCCTGTTCGGGGACGAGGACGCGCTGATCCAGCTCGACATGTCCGAGTTCTCGGAGAAGCACACCGTCTCGCGGCTGTTCGGCTCGCCCCCCGGCTACGTCGGGTACGACGAGGGCGGCCAGCTCACGGAGAAGGTGCGCCGTCGGCCGTTCTCGGTCGTGCTGTTCGACGAGGTCGAGAAGGCGCACGCGGACATCTTCAACTCGCTGCTGCAGATCCTCGAGGACGGTCGCCTGACCGACTCGCAGGGCCGGGTGGTCGACTTCAAGAACACCGTGATCATCATGACCACCAACCTCGGCACCCGGGACATCGCCAAGGGCGTCCAGACCGGCTTCCAGGCCGGCGGCGACCTGTCGACGTCGTACGAGCGCATGAAGGCCAAGGTCAACGACGAGCTCAAGACGCACTTCCGTCCGGAGTTCCTCAACCGCGTCGACGACGTGGTCGTGTTCCCGCAGCTCTCGCAGCCGGAGATCTTCGCGATCGTCGACCTGATGATCGCCAAGCTCGACGCCCGCCTGCGGGACAAGGACATGGGCATCGAGCTCACCGAGGCGGCCAAGAAGCTGCTCTCGGAGAAGGGCTACGACCCGGTCCTGGGCGCCCGGCCGCTGCGCCGCGCGATCCAGCGGGAGATCGAGGACGCGCTGTCCGAGAAGATCCTGTTCGGCGAGCTGCACGCGGGTCAGCAGGTGATCGTGGACGCGCACGGCGAAGGCATCCTCGGCGAGTTCGTGTTCCGCGGCGAGGAGCGCGGTCCGCGCTCGAAGGAGCCGGTGGGCGCGGGCGCCCGCACGGCCGGGACGCCGGGCTCCGGCACGGACGTCCCGCCGGCGCCGCCGATCGCGTCGTCCGGTGACGGCGGCACGGGCCTCATGCCCGCCTGACGCACCGACCCACGACAGGGCCGGGTCGCACCCCACGGGGTGCGGTCCGGCCCTTCGTGCGTCCCGGGCCGGCCGACCCGCGCACGGGCGGGTGACCAGGGCGAACGGCCCCCGGGAGCGGTTCACCCGGTCGTGCGACCGGGGCCTGGGTGCCTGCACCCACCGGTCCCAGGAGGGCCTGGAGGAATACGCCTACCGTGGCGAGCATGCCGGGACAGGTGACGCTGAGCGACGTGGCCCGCGAGGCGGGCGTCTCCCTCGCGACGGCCTCGCGCGCCCTGAACGGCTCCGCGAACCGCACCGTGGGCGAGGACCTCCGCAAGCGGGTGCACGCCGCCGCCACGCGGCTGCGCTACTCCCCGGACGGCATCGCGCAGGCGATGGCCCGCGGGCGCACGACGTCGCTCGGGCTGGTCGTGCCCGACATCGCCGACCCGTACTACGCCGCGATCACCGCGGGCGTTGCCGAGGCCGCCGACCTGGCGGGCCTCACGCTGACCCTCGCCTCGACCGGCGGGGACGCCGCGCGCGAGGTGGAGATCGTCCGGCAGCTGGAGCGGCAGCGGGCGCGTGGTGTCGTGCTGGCGGGCGGTCGCGCGGGCGACGCGGCGCAGGACGAGCCCGTGCGGGCCGCGCTGGAGTCGTTCCGGGGCATCGGCGGCGCGGTCTCCGCCGTCGGCGGCGACGCCCTCGGCGTGAACAGCGTCGTGCTCGCCAACCGCGACGGCGCCGCGGACCTCGCCCGCGCGCTGCACGAGCGCGGCTACCGGCGGTTCGCGGTGCTGGGCGGGCCCGAGGGGCACGCCGCGACGGACGACCGGCGGGACGGGCTCCTCGCGGCGCTGGCCGGGCTCGGCGCGCCGGTGCCGGCGTCGCGGGTGCTGTCGGCCGCGACCACCACGCGCGACGGCGGCCACGAGGCGATGTCGCGCCTGCTCGCCGCGGGCGTCGACGACGTCGACGCGGTGTTCGCGGTGACGGACGTGATGGCCGCCGGCGCCCTCGCCGCGGCGCACGCGGCCGGGGTGCGGGTCCCGGACGACCTCGCCCTCGCCGGGTTCGACGGCGTCGAGGTGCTGCAGGACGTGCTGCCCGGGCTGACGACCGTGCGGCTGCCGCTCGCGCAGATCGGGCAGGAGGCGACCCGGCTCGCGCTGCGACCCGCCGCGGCCGAGGCCGAGCTCGTGCCGCTGGCGGGCGACGTCGTGCTCCGCGGGTCCACCCCGGGGATCCCCGCCCGCTGACCGGTACGGTCGGGCACGTGGACGCGACCGGGCTGCACGTGGCCGACAGCGGGTCCGGGCCGGTCGTGCTGCTGCTGCACGGGAACGGCGAGGACGGCGCCTCGCTCGCGCCCGTCGCCGCCGACCTGGCGCGGGACCACCGGGTGCTGGCGCCGGACGCGCGCGGGCACGGGCGGTCGCCGCGCGGGACCGGGCCGCTGACGATCGCGCGGATGGCGGACGACGCGGCGGGGGTGCTCGCGGCGGTGGGCGGTGCCGCGGACGTCGTCGGCTACTCGGACGGGGGCAACGTCGGCCTCATGCTGGCGCTCCGGCACCCCGGGCTCGTGCGGTCGCTGGTCGTCTACGGCGCCAACGTCGACCCGGGCGGCCTCACCGCCCGCGCGCGGGCGGAGGTCACGGCGGCCTGGCTCGGGCAGCGGGCGCGCGGCCTCGTCGACCCGGCGGCGCGGGCGCGGGCCGAGGTGACCGACCTGATGGTCCGGCAGCCGCGCATCCCGCTGCGGGCGCTCGCGCGGGTGCGGGTGCCGGTGCCGGTGCTGGTGGCCGCGGGCGAGCACGACGTGATCCGGCGCGCGCACACCGAGGCGGTCGCGGCGGCGCTGCCGGCGGGGGAGTGCGTGGTCGTGCCGGGCGCGGACCACGGGCTGCCGATGTCCGACCCGGAGGCGTTCGTGCGGCTGGTGCGGGGGTTCTGGGCGGCGCACGCGGGCTGACGCGACCACGCAGGCTCCGGGTGGAGCGTTCTGCCCGACACGCCCGGCGCGTCCGGGCAGGACGCTCCACCCGAGTCCGGTCGCGGGCGAGGCGGCGGCGCGGTGCCACCCGGATCAGGAGACCGCGAGGGCCGCCAGCAGGTCCGCCACCTCGACCGGCCGCCCCGGCAGCGGGTCCCCGCCCGGCCGCAGCGCCGCCCGCAGCAGCGGCGCGCGCCGCGCGAGCAGCGCCGCGTTCAGCTCGTCCGGGAGCCCGGGCAGCGGGCGCAGCGCGGACGCGAAGGTCAGCAGGATCTCCGGGACCCCGATGTCGTCCCGCACGAGCCCGAGCCGCTGAGCGGTCCGGACGACCTCGCCCGCGGTGAGCGCCGTGGCCGTGCGGCGCTCCACGAGCTCCGGGGTGAACACGTCCGCGTCGCGGGCGCGCGGGACCAGCACGGGCAGCAGCAGCGGCAACCCGGACTCGAGGAAGCCGGTGAGGAACTGCTCCCACGCCGCGTGCGGGTCGTCGCCCGCGAGCCCGGCGTCGGCCCGGTCGAGCAGGCCGCCGACGTGGGCCAGCCGGTCGGCGACGACGGCCCGCACCAGCGCGGACCGGTCGGGGAAGTGCCGGTAGACGGTGCCGACGCCCACGCCGGCGGCGCGGGCCACCGCCTCCATCGGCTCGTCAAGCCCCCGCGCCGAGTACAGGGTGCGCGCGGCGTCCAGCACCCGCTGCCGGTTCCGTGCCGCGTCCGCCCTCACCGGCTCAGGATAGGTGACCTTAACCGGAATCGGAGGTTCCGGTTCGGTGCTACCGTGGGACGTGGACGGGCGCCGTCGGAGACGCCCCGATACCGGGAGGCGAGCGCCGTGCGCGCCATGATCCTCAAGGAGTTCCGCGAGCTGCGCCGGGACCGCCGGACCGTCGCGATGCTGGTCGTCCTGCCGCTGCTGCTGCTGACGATCTTCGGCTTCGCGGCCAACTTCACGGTCGACAGCCTGACCACGCTGGTCGTCGGGCCGGGCGCGCAGGAGGCGGCGGACCGGATCGCCGGCTCGCCCGCGGGCGGCACGCTCGACGTCCGGGACGTGCTTCCCGGCGACGACCGGGCGGACGCCGTCGACGCGCTCGCCGCCAACCGGTACGACGTCGCGGTCGTCACCGGGGAGGGGGCGTCCGCGGTCCCGGAGGTGCTGATCGACGGCACGAACCTGTTCGCCGCCCAGGCCGCGAACGTCGTGGTCGCGCGGCTCGGCGACGCCGTGCAGCCCGAGATCCTGTTCAACCCCGACCTGGAGACGTCGTGGGTCATGGTGCCCGCGCTGATCGGCCTGATCCTCACGTTCATCGGCACGATCATCACCAGCATCGGCCTGGTGAAGGAGCGGGCGGCCGGCACGCTGGAGCAGCTGGCGGTGATGCCGTTGCGACCGATCGACGTCATCGTCGGCAAGATCGCGCCGTACTTCCTGCTCGCGGCGCTCGACCTCGTCGTCGTGACGGTGCTGGGGATGCTCATCTTCGGGGTGCCGTTCACCGGGAACGTGGCGCTGTTCGCCCTCGCGGGCGCGATCTTCCTGTTCGTGGTGCTCGGCATCGGGGTGTTCATCTCGACCGTGTCGCAGAACGCGGGGCAGGCGATCCAGGCCGCGATCCTCGTGCTGCTGCCGCAGATCCTGCTGTCCGGGATCATCTTCCCGCTCGACGCCATGCCGCTCGGGGTGCGCTGGATCGGGTACTGCCTGCCGCTGACCTACTTCACGCAGGTGTCCCAGGGCGTGATGCTGCGTGGCGCCGGGATCGACGCGCTGTGGCTGCCGATCACGGTGCTGGCCGGCATGGCCGTGCTGGTGTTCGGCGCCGCGGTCTGGCGGTTCCGCGCGTCGATCACGCCCCGCCGGCCGCGGGGCGCGGCGGCCGCCGAGCCCGCTCCCGCCGCGCCGGCCGAGGTCGGGCGGTGACCGCCGTGGCGACGACGGCGCCCTGGGGCGTCCGCGACGTGACGGTGCGCTGCGGTGGGCACGTCGTGCTCGACGCGGTCACGCTGCCGGTGCCGGCGGGGGAGATCACGGCGGTCGTGGGCGGCGACGGCGCGGGCAAGACCACGCTGGCCCGCCTGCTGGTCGGGCGCGAGGTCGCCGACAGGGGCGAGGTGCGGCGCGCCGACGCGCGCCGCACCGGCTTCCTGCCCGCGACGTCCGGGGTGTGGGCCGACCTGAGCGTGGCGGAGAACGTCGACCTGGTCGCGCGCGCCTACCGGCTCGACGCCGCGACCGGCCGCGACCGCGCGGACCGGCTCCTCGGCGCGGCCGGGCTGGCCGACGTGCCGCGCCGCCTGGGGCGGGAGCTGTCCGGGGGCATGCGGCAGAAGCTGGGGTTCTGCCTCGCGATGCTGCCCGACCCGGAGCTCGTGGTGCTCGACGAGCCGTCCACCGGCGTCGACCCGGTGAGCCGGGTCGACCTCTGGCGGATGCTGTCCGCCGCGGCGGCCGGGGGCACCGCGGTCCTGGTGACGACGACGTACCTCGACGAGGCGGAGCGCGCGGCGACGGTGCTGGTGCTGGACGGCGGGGTGGCGGTCTACCGCGGCGACCCGGCGGAGGCGGCGTCCCGGGTTCGGGGGTCGATCGCGGTCCGCGCGGTCGGAGCGGACACCCGCCTGGGGGGCCCGGCGGCGGTGCCGGTCGGGGCGGTGCCGGGCGCGGAGTGGCGCCGCGGGGGCGCCGTGCACGCGCTCGTCGCGCCCGGAGAGGGCGAGGCCCCGTCCGACCTCGAGGACGCGGTGATCGCGCTGACCCTGGAGCGGCGCGGCGCCGAAGCCCCGCCCGCTGCCGCACACCCCGCGCACCGAGCGGGTGCTCGACACGTCGAGCGAGTAGCCGCCGACTACTCGCTCGACGTGTCGGTTGCCCGCTCGGCGCATGTGCACGAACGCGCCGGGGGCCCCGCCGCCGCGGCCGCCGCCCCCGCGGCGGTCGAGGCCGCGCACGTCGTCACCGCCTTCGGCGGGTTCCGCGCCGTCGACGACGTCTCCCTGACCGTGCGTCCCGGCCAGGTGCTCGGCCTGCTCGGCGCGAACGGCGCCGGCAAGACGACGCTCATCCGCACCGTGCTGGGCCTGCTCGCCCCGACGTCCGGCACCGTGCGGGTGCTCGGGGGCGCGCCGTCCCGGGACGTCCGCCGGCGGATCGGCTACGTCCCCCAGGGACTCGGGCTCGCGGCCGACCTCACGGTGGCGGAGAACCTCGCGTTCGTGGCGGCGGCGTACGGGCTGGACGAGGTCCCGGAGCCGCCCGCCGACCTGGCCGCGCAGCGGGACCGGCTGGTCGGTTCGCTCGGGCTGGGCCTGCAGCGGCGGCTCGCGTTCGCCGCGGCGCTGTCGCACGCGCCGGAGCTGCTGGTCCTGGACGAGCCGACGTCCGGCGTCGACCCGCTGGCCCGCGCGGCGCTCTGGGACACCGTGCACGAGCAGGCCGAGGCGGGCGTCGCGGTGCTCGTGACCACGCACTACATGCAGGAGGCCGAGCAGTGCGACGCGCTGGTGCTGCTGTCCCGCGGCCGGCGGGTCGCCGCGGGGACGCTCGCGGACGTGCTGGACGGGACCACGGCGGTCGAGGTCGAGGCCCTGGACTGGCAGGCGGCGTTCGGGGCGCTGAGCGCGGCGGGGCTCCCGGTGACCGTGGCCGGCCGCGCCGTGCGGGTGGCCGGGGCCGACGCCGACGAGGTCGCCGGGGCGCTCGCCGCGGCGGGCGTGCGCGGCGACGCCCGCCCCGTGCCCGCGCGGCTGGAGGAGGTGCTCACGCTCGGCTCGCGCTGAGCCCTCGGCGCGCGCGCCCGCCCGTCAGCGGAACGCGCCCACGGCCTCCGGGTACGCCTCGGCCAGCTCCCGCGTCTCCGCCGCCTGCGGGTCGGACAGCAGCGACCGCATCGACCCCGACTCCACGATCCGGCCCTCGCCGAGCACGTGCACGGTGTCGGCCAGCCGGTCGACCAGCCGCAGGTCGTGCGACACCACGAGCAGCCCGACCCCGGTGGCGGCGATGGCGGCCACCTGGTCGGCGACGGCCTCGCGGAGCGCCGGGTCGAGCGCGGTGGCCGGCTCGTCCAGCACGAGGATCTCGGGGCGCGTCGCCAGCGCGTCGGCGAGCGCCAGCCGCTGCTTCTCGCCGCCGGACAGCGAGTGCAGCGTCCGGTCGAGGAACCGCGGCTCCAGGCCCACGCGCGCGAGCACGTCCTCGGGCTCCAGCCCGGTGGCCCGCCCCGCCTTGCGGGAGTCGTTCAGCGTGGACTGGAGCACCTTGGCGACCGACGTGCGGCTGTCGACGCCGACCAGGCCCTCCTGGTGCACGGCGCGCACGGTCGAGCGGAACGCCTTGGTCTCCTTGCGGGACATCTTGGTCACCGGCCGGGCGCCGTAGGTGGCGCGGCCCTGGGTCGGCTTGTGCCGGCCGAGCAGCACCTGCACGAGCGTCGACTTGCCGGCGCCGGAGCGGCCGATCAGGCCCACGGTCTCGCCCGGGGCGACGGACAGCGAGGCGCCCTGGAGCACCGCGGCGCCGCCGTAGCCCGCCCAGACGTCGTGCGCGGCGAGCGCGGCGCTCATCGGGTCACCTCCCGCGCGGCGTCGGTCCGGTCGGCGTGGTCGTGCGGCGTACCCACAGCGTGTCCCTTCGAGCGATGACGGCCGTCGTGACAACGGCCGAGCCCCCCGCGAAGTTTCCGCGAGGGGCTCGGTCGGGCGCAAACGAGCGCGTCAGGCCCGCGCCTCCCGGCGGCGCGCCGGGGGCAGGTCCTCCATGTCCTCGAGCTCGACGCCCTTGGTCTCCGGGACCTTGCCGAGCACGAAGAAGAACGACAGACCGGCGAACACCGCGTACATCAGGTACGGCCCCGTCGCGCCGAAGGTGTCGAGCAGCGGCGGGAACGTCACCGTGATGACGAAGTTCGCGATCCACTGCGCGGCGGCGGCGACGCCCAGCGCGGCGGCGCGGATCCGGTTGGGGAACATCTCGCCGAGCAGGACCCAGACCAGCGGGCCCCAGGACGCGCCGAAGAACACGACGAACGCGTTGGCGGCGATGAGCGCGACCGGGCCCCATGGCGACGGCAGCGAGACGTCCTCGCCCGACCCGGACGCCTGCGTGAACGCCAGCGCCATGATCGCGAGCGAGATCGTCATGCCGGCCGAGCCGGTCAGCAGGATCGGGCGGCGGCCCACCTTGTCGATGAGGGCGATCGCGATGAACGTGACGGCCACGTTGGTCACCGACGTGATCGTGGAGACGAGGAACGACTGGCTCTCGTCGAAGCCCACGGCCTGCCAGAGCGTCGTCGAGTAGTAGAAGATCACGTTGATGCCGACGAACTGCTGGAAGACCGACAGCAGGATGCCGACCCACACCACCGGCAGCAGGCCGAACCGCGGGCCGCGCAGGGTGGCCTGCGCCTCGAGCGCCTTGTCCTTCTCGATCGTCTTCTCGATCTGCGCGACGCGCTCGCGGGCGTCCTCGTCCGGTCCGAGCACGCTCTCCAGCACGGCGACCGCCTCGTCCCGGCGGCCCTTCGCCACCAGGTAGCGCGGCGACTCGGGGATCCGCAGCGCGAGGATGCCGTAGACGGCGGCGGGCACGACGGCGACGAGGAACATCCAGCGCCAGGCCTCCCAGCCCAGCCACAGCTCCTCGGACGCGCCGCCCGCGGCCTCCTGCAGCAGCTGGTCGGACAGCAGGGCGGCGAAGATGCCGAGCGTGATCGCGAGCTGCTGCAGCGAGCCGAGCCGACCGCGCAGCGCGGCGGGGGCGATCTCGGCGATGTAGGCGGGGGCGATCACCGAGGCGATGCCGATGCCGACGCCGGCGAGGACGCGCCAGATGATCAGGTCCCAGACGCTGAACGCGATCGCGGACAGGATCGAGGACACGAAGAACAGCACGGAGCCCAGCACCATCACCTTGGTGCGACCCCAGTGGTCGGCGAGCCGGCCGCCCGCCCAGGCACCGACGGCGCAGCCGAGCAGCGCGACGGCGACGGCGAACCCGGTGAGGGTCGCGCCCAGGTCGAACTGGCCCTGGATCGCGTCGACGGCGCCGTTGATGACGGACGAGTCGAACCCGAACAGGAACCCGCCGACCGCGGCGGCGACCGCGAGGCCGATCGCCTTGTTGTGCGACGGGTGCCTCCCCGTCGAGGGTCGGGCACTGCCTTCGGCCATGACGTCTTCTCCTTGCTCCGCTCGTCCTGCGAAGAGAACACCTGGGCCGGAGCACGTCGTCGGGCGCCGGTCGAGGCGTTCTCACCTTTCACCCGCGCAGCGCATCCCGCACCCGGAGGGCCGGGCCGCGGTGCGCGGCGGGAACCGTAACCCGTCCCGCGGCGGACCGCCCGCCGGCGGGGACCGACCGCGACGCGCGCCGCGATCCGGCGGACAATCGACGGGTGACCCCCCACGACCGCCCGCGGTTCCGCCGCCCCGCCATGCTCGACCCGCGCGACGCCGACCAGCTGCCCGGCGACATGGACCCGGCGCTGCGGTCGCAGGTCGCGCACACCACGGCGGCGGCGATCGTGCACCGCGGACGGGCCGAGGGCGAGGAGGACCCGGCGCTCGTCGAGCGGCTGGTGCGCCTCGTCGAGACCGAGGGGCTGGACGTCGTGGCGGCCCTGTGGTCGGACAGCCCGGCGACGACCCTGCCCGGCACCCTGTGGCGGCTGTACGTGCTGCGCGAGTGGGTGCGCCGGGACCCGGCGACCCTCGCCGACCGGTACCGCCTCGGGCTCGACGCGGCGCCGGTGCACCACGTGGTCGTCGGGGTCGTCAGCCCGCCCGGGCCGGAGGAGCTGCGCGTGCTGCTCGACGCCGTGCTGTCGGGCGTGTGGACCGGCGACCTCGCGGTGACCCTGGAGCGCGGCGCGGCGTTCTGCCGGGTGCTCGCGACCGGGGCCGCCTTCGACGCCGACCACCTCGACCTCACGGGCGACGACGCCTCCGCCCGCCTGACGCGCAGCGCGGGGTCGCTCGTGCGGACCGCGGAGGAGCTGGAGCAGGCGGCGCACCTGTGGCGGTCCGGCTCCCTCGAGTGAGCCGCGCGGGGTTGTTCCCGCACCGGCCGTGGCGATGCTCACCCGTCCGCGCCCAGGACGTGGCCCCCGGCGGCGCGTAAACTCGTAACCGACGCCGGGCCGCGGTAGCCCCGGGCTCCAACTCAAGCCGCTCCGAGCGGCCTCGCGCCGAGAGGCGCTTCCCGGTCCGGCGTCCTCACCCTCCCGCCCGGCCTCGGCGTGTGACCTCCGTCCCACGCGCGGGCCGGGCGGTCGTGCGTCACGCTGAGGATGCTGTGCGTTCACCCTGGGTTCACTTGCGGGGTTGTGAGTTCACCCCGCGGCTGCCCTAGCCTGTGCCTGACCAAGCCCATCTCCTGCGGAGCTTCTCGTGCGCCTGCGCCTCACCCCGCGCGACACCTCGTTCTTCGACCTCCTGGCCGCGTCGGCGGCGCACCTGGTCACCGGAGCCAACCTGCTGGCCGAGCTGCTGGGCGCGGACCGCGCGACCCGCAAGGCGCTCGCCAAGCAGATGAGCGACGCCGAGCACCTCGCCGACGAGGCGACCCACCAGATCATGCGGCGGCTCAACCAGACGTTCGTGACCCCGTTCGACCGGGACGACATCTACGGACTGGCGTCGGCGCTGGACGACTGCATGGACTTCATGGAGGAGGCCGCCGACCTCATCGTCCTGTACAAGATCGACGAGCTCCCCCCGAGGGTCGCCGACCAGGTGCAGGTGCTGCAGCGCTCGGCCGAGCTGACCGCCGAGGCGATGCCCCGGCTGCGCTCGATGGAGAACCTCGCCGAGTACTGGGTCGAGGTCAACCGCCTCGAGAACCAGGCCGACAAGTCGCACCGCAAGCTGCTCGCGCAGATGTTCGACGAGATCACCGACCCGATCCTCCTGATGAAGCTCAAGGAGGTCGTCGAGAAGCTCGAGGACGCCGCCGACGCGTTCGAGAAGGTCGCGAACATGGTCGAGACCATCGCGCTCAAGGAGTCCTGAGTCCCGGTGGAACTCGCGCTCGTCGTGGTCGTGGTCGCCCTGGCCCTCGGCTTCGACTACACCAACGGCTTCCACGACGCCGCCAACGCCATCGCCACCTCGGTGTCGACGCGCGCGCTGACGCCGCGGGCCGCGCTGCTCATGGCCGCGGTGATGAACTTCACCGGCGCCCTGCTCGGCACCGAGGTCGCGGAGACGATCGCGACCTCGATCGTCGACCTCGGCGACGCGTCACCGCACCAGGCCCTCGTGGTCGTGCTCTGCGCGCTGGTCGGCGCGATCGTGTGGAACCTCATCACGTGGTGGTTCGGCCTGCCGTCGTCCTCGACGCACGCGCTCATCGGCGGCCTCGTGGGCGCCGGCCTCGCGGGCGGCCTGATGATCTACGGCTCGGCGATCGTCGACAAGGTCGTCCTGCCGATGATCTTCTCGCCGCTGATCGGGTTCTTCCTGGCGTTCCTCGTCATGGTCGGCCTGCTCTGGCTCATCCGGAACGCGTCGCCGTCGCGGACGACCCGGCGGTTCCGTCTGGCGCAGACCGTCTCGGCCGCCGCGATGGCGCTCGGCCACGGCCTGCAGGACGCGCAGAAGACGATGGGCGTGATCTTCATGGCGCTGCTGACCGTCGGCTGGGCGAACCCGGACGAGGGCATCCCGCTCTGGGTGAAGCTCGCCGCCGCCACCGCCATCTCGCTCGGCACCTACTCCGGCGGCTGGCGCATCATGCGCACCCTCGGCCGCAAGATCATCGAGCTCGACCCGGCCCGCGGGTTCGTCGCCGAGTCGGTCTCCGCGGTGGTGCTCTACGTGAACGCGTTCGCGCTGCACGCGCCGGTGTCGACCACGCACACGATCACCTCGGCGATCATGGGCGTCGGCGCGACCAAGCGGCTGTCCGCGGTCCGCTGGGGCGTCGCGAAGAACATCGGCATCGCGTGGGTGCTCACCATCCCGGCGGCCGCCGCGGTCGCCGCGCTCGTGTACTTCATGCTGAGCCCGTTCCTGAACTGACCGGGGAGACCGGGGTGCCGTCGGGTCCGATGACCGTGCCCGGGTCGACGGCCTCGCCGTAGGGCGGGGCGGGGTCGAAGTACCCGAAGCGCACGCGAGAGAGGTCGCACGGGGTCGTGCCGCCACCGGGAGGGATCTCACGGCCGAAGCTCGACGGCCAGATCTCGCTGTCGGCCCGATACATGCTCCACCTGGCGGTGATCCCGGTGCGAGGTGGGTCGTGGACGTCCTCGGCGGAAGCGGCTCCCCATGTCTCGGGCACGCATACCCGGATCGTCGCGCCCAGGTCGTCGGGTGCCACGTCCAGGATGATCTGCGGGCGAGGGCCGGGGAAGTACTCGACCGGACGGTGGGCCGGGTCGTCGGGGTCGAGCGCCCGTCGCAGCTCCGCGGCCCGCTTCTGGGCGCTGCCCCGGATGGCGCTCTGGGGTGCGAAGGTGGCCAGGCGGGGGTCGGAGTAGTTGTGGTGATACTCAGCTGCCGAGGCCAGCAGGTCGTACCGGCGGAGGGCGAGCACCCACTGGTCGTCGGCCCAGGGCCCGTCGTCGGGGGTGCCGTAGGGCCAGGTGATCGCGGGGACGTGGACCGGCCCGTCAGTCTCGGCGGGGGTGGGTTCCGCGCTGCCGCGCGGGGGCACCGCGGAACGCGCCCAGGGGTGCCACACCATGACGGCGACCACGAACGCCGCACCGAGCGCGCCGAGCACGAGCGTGCGACGGCGCCGGGCCACCGGGCTCAGCCTCCCGTCGGCGAGCGGAACGCGTCGCGCGTGTCCGTGTAGATCCGCATCGCCTGGTGCTCGGACCCGTCCAGCAGCTCGGCGAGCTGCGCGGCCACGCGCCGCGCCGCGACGTCCTCGCGGAGCTGCTGGTCGTCGATCGAGCGGAGCGCCTGGTCGTACTGGGACACCCACGTGGTGCCGAGCCGCCCGGCGACCTGCGCCGCGGCGGCCGCCCCGACCGCGAGCGCCGGGTGGCTG
This sequence comes from Cellulomonas sp. PS-H5, assembly GCF_019265565.1. Lineage (NCBI taxonomy): Bacteria > Bacillati > Actinomycetota > Actinomycetes > Micrococcales > Cellulomonadaceae > Cellulomonas > Cellulomonas sp. PS-H5. The sequence goes on along the minus strand of NZ_JAHVCI010000015.1, from coordinate 27,583 downwards.
ACGATGAGGGCGGCGGCCGCCTCGGCCGAGCCGAGCAGGCCACCGGTGACGCCGGTGCGGAACTCGTCGCGCAGCTCGGCCTGCGTGAGCGCGTGCTGCGAGGTCGCCCCGACTGCGGCGCCGTGCCAGGCCAGCACGCCGTCCAGCGTCTGCTGGCCCGTCGCGCCGGACCCGAGGAGCGCGTCCTGGACGCCGACGACCGCTGCGACGAACGAGTCCCGGACGGCCGGGTGCTGGGTCACGCTCGTCAGCACCGCGGCGATCAGGTGGCGGGAGACGGCCGCTCGGGCATGCGGCCCCTCGGTCGTGATCAGGAGCACCTGCGGGTCGCCCTCGCGACTCCACCCGGTCAGGGCGTCCTCGGTCAGGCTCCGCGTCAGCGCCGCGGCCTGCCCGACCACAGCGTCGGCGAGGTGCCAGGCCGCGCCCTCGGTCACGTCACCCGGCCGGAACGCCAGGTTCCGCGACAGCGCCAGGAACACCTGGCCGTTCACCTCCTGCTGCCAGGTCCAGACTTCGGGGTCGATCGGGTCGGACAGCGCGCCCCCGGTGGCGCGCTGCACCGCGGCCCACAGGGCGGCGGCACCCTCGAACCCGCCGACGGACGAGTCGCGCACCGCGAACAGGTACTCCACCCGCGTGTGCACCGGGATCTCGCCCTTGTCAATGCGTTCCCCACCGGTCAACCACGCGAGCGCGGCGTCGGGGTAGCGGGCCAGGGTCCCGAGGACGTGGTTGCCCACGTCGGCCTTCTCGGGCGCGCCGAGCGGGGTGCTGCCCGCGGCGCCGTGCAGGAGCAGCAGCCCGCCGCCGACGGCTGCGGCGAGCATCGGCCCCTCGGAGCGCTCGTACGCCTCCAGCGCGTCGGCGGCAGCCGTCGCGAGCGTCGCACTCATCGGGTGCACCACCGGGTCCCCGAACAGGAACGCGAGCGCCCCGGCGGCGTCGTCCGCTCCGAACAGCCCGGCGACGAACCGTCGTGCGTCCCGGTCGGACCACAGCGTCGACCCGACCGACAACCCGGCCCGGAGCCGGACGGCCAGGTCGACGACCTCGTCGTGGTCCAGCGCGACCGCCAGGACGGAGTCGCCGAGCAGCTGGACGAGCTGCGCGGTGCGGTGCCCGCCGAGCGTCCGGAAGACCCGGGCCATCACAGCGGGGTCGTCCGCCCAGCGCCCGACCAGGAGGGTCATGCGCTCGAGGTCGTCCTGCGTCAGCCTGCCGGCGCGCAGGGGTCCCGTGATCGCGCCGAGGATCATCTCGGCCACTGCGTCGGCATCGACCGCACCGGGCGTGCGGATGCCCGACCGGGAGAGGGTCGCGCCCAGCGCGTCCCAGTCGTGCACCTGCACCGGTTGCAGATCGGTGGAGGCGAGCGCGTCCGCGACGCGACGCTCCTCCGCGAGGTCGGCGAGGACGTCCCGTGCCCGGCGGACGTCTGCGACGGCGCACTCCCACCGGAGGCGCGCGGCGGCAGCCGCGTCGGCGTCCTGCCGGCCGAGCGGCGTCGTCGTGAGCGACGGCGGGCGTGCGGCGGTCGGTCCCTGCTCGGCGAGCGTGCTCCGCGCTGGACCGGCACGGTCCGCGATGTCCTGCACCCGCGCCACGTACACCCGGAGGGCGCTCGCTCGCGCGTCGGTCTGGTCGGCGAGCGCGTGCACGTCCGCGCGCAGGGACCCCAGGCGGCCGCGCCACACCCGTGCGGCCGCACCGGTCCAACCCGCCGTCGACGAGCTGATCCCGGGGAGCAACGCGCCCAGCTCGGTGAGGTGGCGGGCGATCGCGTCGAGCTGCGCGGCCAGACCGCTGAGCCCGTCGAGGTCGCCGGCGCCGGGATCGGTGGTGGTCCACGCCGTCATGGGCGGACCTCTGCCGCGAGGCCGGCGTCGACGCGGTCGAGCTCCGCCTGGGCGGCTCGCGCTCCGTCACCGGCGCGGACGAGCTCCGCCGCGGCCGCGAGGACGCACGCCCCGACGGTGGCGTTCACGGCCCTCGCCGCCTCGGCGACCGCACCGCTGCCGCACCCGTCCACGTCGGCGGCCCAGGGGCTCGGGAGCGTGTGGCCGTACCCGGCGAGCCGTGAGGCGGCGGCGTCGACGGCAGCGCGATCGGTGGTCAGGTCTGCCATGGCACGTCCTCGTCGTCGGCCGGTGGGTCCTCGTGGCGACCGTAGGGTGTCGCCCAGTCCGTGGGTGTCTGAACGCGGCGGTGAGTGGCGCGCCCTAGGTGCTGCCCGAACGTTCCCGAACGGGTGCGAACTGGACATTCGCGACGGGGACGCGATTCACTCGTCCCATGACTGCGAAGAACCTGACCGCGCGCTGGATGTCCGCTGTGTCCCTGGCGGCCGGCGCTGCGCTCGCCCTGTCCGCCTGCGGCGCGGGCGACGGCCAGCGCGACGAGGCGTCCGGGGAGATCACCGAGGCGGCCGACGTGAACGTCTTCTCCCTCGAGGTCGGCGACTGCCTGAACGTGGCCGACGTGACCGAGACCCAGGTCGAGTCGCTGCCGACCGTCCCGTGCAGCGAGCCGCACGACGGCGAGGTCTACGCCGAGACCCGCCTGAAGGGTGACGAGTACCCGGCCGACATCGACACCCAGGCGGAGCAGTTCTGCTACGACGCGTTCGAGCCGTTCGTGGGCATGGCGTACGAGACCTCGACGATCGGCGCCGGCCCGCTGACCCCGAGCGAGGTGTCGTGGGCGGACGGCGACCGCGAGGTGCAGTGCATCCTCATGGTCGAGGAGCCCGTCACCGGGACGCTCGAGGGCGCCGCGGTCTGAGGCACCCCGCTCCCACGCGACGCACGACGGCGCGCCGCCCCTCGCCGGGGTGGCGCGCCGTCGTCGTGCGTGGGGGCGTCAGCTGCCCAGCGGCGTGTGCAGCTCGACGTCCTCGACGCGCACCTCGTCCGGGGCGTCGCGGTCCGTCCGCACCACGTGGCACACGAGCACCTGGCCCGGCCGCAGGTACGGGTTCTCGGCGGGCAGCCGGTCGCGGACGTCCTCGGGCGCGTGCGCGCGCACGACGTCGAGCACCGTCGGCAGCACCGGCCGGTGCGTGCACAGCGCGAGGTCGGACCGGGTGCGCAGCACGGCGGCCACCGCGTCGGCGGTCTTCTCCGGCGAGTCGGCGTGCTCCGCCTCGGTGAGCGGCTCGCGCCGGTCCGGGGTCAGCCCCGCCGCCGTCGCGTACGGCTCGACGGTCGCGCAGCACCGCAGCCACGGGCTCGTGACCACGTCGGCGACCCCGTAGGCGGACAGCACCGGCACCAGCGCCCCGGCCTGCAGCCGGCCGACGTCTGTCAGCGGGCGCGTGCCCTCCTCGCCCTTCCACGACGACCGGCTCTTGGCGCGGCCGTGCCGGACGACCAAGACCGCGCGGGTGTCCAGCGTCCCGGCCTCGTGCGCGGCGACGAGCGCGTCGAGCGGGATGCGGTCGTCCTCGCGGGTCAGGCGCTTGCGCGCCACGTCGACGTCCGCCCAGCGCACGGCGTCGATCTCGTCGCGCGACGCGTGCACGGCCGGCGGGCGGGCGTGCACCGCGGGGCGGTCGGGGCGGCCGGCGACCTGCGCCGCCCAGTAGTGCACCCGCTTGCGCCGCCCGTCCGCGAGCTTGTACTCCAGCCCGGGCAGGGGGCGGCCGAGGACGATCTCGAGCCCGGCCTCCTCCTCCACCTCGCGGACCGCGGCGGTGGTCACGTGCTCCCCGGGCTCGAGCTTGCCCTTCGGCCAGGACCAGTCCTTGTACCGCGGGCGGTGCACGAGGACGACCTGCAGGCGGCCCTGGCGGACGCGCCAGACGAGGGCGCCCGCCGCACGGACGAGCGCGGTCGGCCCGGCGCTCACCGGCCCGAGCCCAGGCGGCGGCGCTGGCGGTAGATCAGCGTGGACTGGAGGTCGCGCAGCGGCCCGTCCGGTCCCTGCGCGTGCCGGGTCCAGGCGCCGTCGGGGCCGAGGTGCCAGGACGAGGTCTCGTCGGCCATCGACTCGTCGAGCAGGCCGACCAGCTCCGCGACCTGGTCCGGGTCCGAGAGCCGGACCAGGGCCTCGACGCGCCGGTCGAGGTTGCGGTGCATGAGGTCGGCCGACCCGATGTAGACCTCCGGGCCGGGCAGCAGGGTGCTGCCCTCGCGGCCGATGTCGGCGACCTCCTCGGTGACCCCGGCGTCCGCGGCGAACGCGTAGACGCGGGAGTGCTCCAGGAACCGGCCGAGGATCGAGCGCACCCGGACCGTCTCGGACAGCCCCGGGACGCCCGGCCGCAGCGCGCAGATGCCGCGGACGCACAGGTCGACGGGGACGCCCGCCTGCGAGGCGCGGTACAGGGCGTCGATGGTCTCCTCGTCGACCATCGAGTTGACCTTGAGCTTGATCCACGACGGCCGGCCCGCGCGCGCGGCCTCCGCCTCGCGGTCGATGCGCTCGATCAGTCCCGAGCGCACGGACCGGGGGGCGACCAGCAGCCGGTGGAACCGCGACTTCGGCGCGTAGCCCGACAGCTGGTTGAACAGCCGGGTCAGGTCCTGGCCGACGTCCGGGTCGCAGGTGAGCAGGCCCAGGTCCGTGTAGATCCGCGCGGTCTTCGGGTTGTAGTTGCCGGTGCCGACGTGGCAGTACCGGCGCAGGCCGTCCGACTCCTGGCGCACGACGAGCGACAGCTTCGCGTGCGTCTTCAGCCCGACGATGCCGTAGACCACGTGCACGCCGGCCTGCTCCAGCTTGCGGGCCCACTCGATGTTGGCCTGCTCGTCGAACCGGGCCTTGATCTCGACCAGGGCGAGCACCTGCTTGCCGGCCTCGGCGGCGTCGATCAGCGCGTCCACGATCGGGGAGTCGCCCGACGTCCGGTACAGCGTCTGCTTGATCGCCAGCACCTTGGGGTCGGCGGCGGCCTGCTCGAGGAAGGTCTGCACCGACGTCGAGAACGAGTCGTACGGGTGGTGCAGCAGGATGTCCCGTGCTCGGATCGCGGCGAACACGTCCGTCGGGTTGGCGCTCTCGACCTCGGCCAGGAACCGGTGCGTCGTCGGCACGAACCGCGGGTACTGCAGGTCCGCGCGGTCCAGGTCGGCGATGAGGTTGAGGCCGGTGTGGTCCAGCGGCGCGGGCAGCTCGTAGACCTCGTCCTCCGCGACGCCGAGCTCGCGGACCAGCAGCGACCGGATGCGCGGGCTGATCGAGTCGGCGATCTCCAGGCGGACCGGCGGGCCGAACTTCCGGCGCAGCAGCTCCTTCTCCATCGCCTGGAGCAGGTTCTCCGCGTCGTCCTCCTCGACCTCCACGTCCTCGTTGCGGGTGACGCGGAACGTGTGGTGCTCGCTGACCTCCATGCCGGGGAACAGCTGGTCGAGGTGCTGCGCGATGACGTCCTCGACCGGGACGAACGACATGGGGCCGCGGTCCGAGGCCGAGCCGGACGCGTCGGTCGGGCGCCCGCGCCAGTCGACGGCGATGTACCGGGGGAGCAGCGGCGGCACCTTGACCCGGGCGAAGTGCTCCTTGCCGGTCGACGGGTTCACCACGACGACGGCAAGGTTCAGCGACAGGCCCGAGATGTACGGGAACGGGTGCGCCGGGTCGACCGCCAGCGGGGTCAGCACCGGGAAGATCTGCTTGCGGAAGTACTTGCGCAGCCTGTCCTGCTCGGCCTCGCCCAGCTGCTCCCAGCGCACGAGCGTGATGCCCTGGGTCGCGAGCTCGGGCTGCACCTGGTCGGCGAACACCTGCGCGTGCCGGGCGGCGAGCTCGTGCGCCCGCTGGCTGATCGCCTCCAGCACCTGGCGCGGGCTCAGGCCGGAGGCCGCCGTGACGGCCAGGCCGGTGGCGATGCGGCGCTTCAAGCCGGCGACCCGGACCATGAAGAACTCGTCCAGGTTGGACGCGAAGATCGCGAGGTACCGCACCCGCTCCAGCAGCGGCTGGGTCTCGTCCTCCGCCAGCTCCAGGACCCGCTGGTTGAACGCCAGCCAGCTGACCTCGCGGTCGAGGAACCGGTCGGCGGGCAGCGGGGCCTCGGGCGCGGGCTGCTCGCCGCGGGTGCCGTCGCCCATCTCGATGTGCTCGGCGATGTGCGCGGCGAGCTCGGGGGCCAGGGTGCGGGGGCGCGCCGGCGCCGCGGGCGTCGTGGTCTGGCCGTCCGCCTCGGCGGTGGCCGGCGTGCTGGCCGCGCGGGTCCGCGAGGCGGCGGTGCGGGTGCCGGTCGACCGGGTGCCCGTCCGGCCCGTGCTCGTGCTGGTGCGCCCCGCGGCGGTCGTGGCGGCCGTGGCGGCGGGCGCGGTGCGGCGGGCGCGCGGCTTGCGGGGCGCGCCGTCGGAGGCGGTGGCGTCGGTCATCCCCACATGGTGGCACGACCATTCGAACAGCACGTGGCGGCGGAGAAACGGGCCAGTGGCGCGCAAACACGGGCTCCCCAGCACCTTCGCGCGCGCTTCAGGAGCGTTGCGCGACCACCTCGGCCACGGCGTCGCCTCGACGTGCTTGCGACGAGCAGAGCCGCTGGCTGGCGGGCCCACCACCATGGCCGGCTTCATCGGTCTCGGCGCCGGCACGGGGATGGTCTCCGGCTGGAACTGCACCGGCACGCCCCAGTCGGGGTCGCCCGGCTCTCGCCGGGCGCGCACGATCGCTCCGCACGAGGGGCACCTGAAGAGGACCTCGACGAACTGGTGACGGGTGCACACCCGTCAACAGCGCCGTCCCGCACGACTCGCACACTGCGTCCACGCCGCCGTCCACGGTGCTGCTGAATATCGGCGCGACATCGGCCACGAACAGCGGGAAGCCGTCGACAGCGCCTCGGTGCTCGGCGAGCACGAGACGCCCAACGTCACGACCTGGCGCCGAAACTGCCCCGTCGGTTGGTCCCGGGTCGTGCTCGCTCGTCCCCTTTGAGCCGTCCATCTCCGGAGCGTGGCACACGGTGTGTTCCGTGTGCTGGCGAACGAGACGAGGTCACCCCGACGTCGGCGCCATGCCGGTGCGTTACGTGCGAAGTGGTCCCGGGAAGTGAGTCATCCCCTACTGTCCGCGACTAGAACCACTTGTCGATCGCGAGCTCGACCAGCTTCGGCACCTGCACCAGGAACGCGCCCCACGCCACCGCACCCAGACCCGCCACAGGGCCGGGAAGCGCCCACGTCCGACGCGGTTCGGACTGCCGCACCTGCAGGTTCTCCCCCCGCACGAACTCGACCGCGAAGACCCGGACAGCAGGACGCGGATCGACCCCCTCGGTCACATCCATCCAGATCGCCCGACTCGCCAACGGATCGATCCCGGCCCGCTTGCTCGCAGCGTCCACGTGCCGTAACCCGTAGATCTGCTGCTTACGACGGCGAAACCCGATCGGCTCGGCCCCTACACTCGCCCGAGCGATCAGGCGTAAGCCGTACGCCACCTGATCCACCGGCGCACCCAACCGCGCAGCGACAGCGTTGACCCAGCGGCTCAACCTTGGCCAGAACGTTGTGAATAGGCCTGCGGCCAGGACGATGAGCGCGGCCACGGAAGTCTTCGCCGATGCTGACACCCCTGGAGTGCGGACTACGGCGTTCATGATCAAGGCGGCGATGTACAAAGTGGAGAGCAGCGCGTAGCGGGCGAGCGTCTGCCACAAGGGGAGCGCCTGAGCGCGCCACAAGAAATCGCGCTCCTCAGAGGTCATCCCGGACGTCAACAGGCCGATGCGCGCGAGTTCCGCGCGCACGAGACGGTCACGTCCGAACGAGGCCCCAACCAGCGCGTACGCGCGCCGCCAGATCGCGCGCGCAAGACGGCCGCCTCTGACGGCGCGCGCCGCTGTTGCATCGCCTGCGTTCACCGGTGGGGACACCGTCTCCGACAGGACCGTCACGCCTCTGACCACCTCTCACGCGCCGGGTTAGCCCCTCTGATCCCCGCTCTTCGGGGATGATGACGGCAGCTCCGCGTCTCGGTCCAACCCGTCACCCGTACGCTCGGCAGCTTCATGCCCGATGGTCGAGGCGGGCCTGATCCGACTCCGCATCAGCGGCGGTCTCGCCGTCGCGATGGGGCCGCGACCGCGTCTCGAAGTTCACCACCGCACAGGCCAAGCACCTCGTCGACGTGTGCGCGGCCGCCAGACGGACCTTCGAGGGATCGCCCCCGCCGCCGCGGTGGGTACCGGGCGCATCGAGCGCCGGCACCCACCACCAAGGCCCAGGCCCCGGACCCCGGCCCGACGAACGGTCACGCCTACGGCGCGCGGGACCCATCACCGCCAGCTTCGGCTACCACCCGAGCCATCCACCGCGGCCTACCCCGCAACGCCGTTCTCGCTACGACACCGGTGCCGGCGACAGCCGGGCGCCGGTGACGCCGGCCGCCCGGAGGTCGCGTGCGATCGCGGCGCTGACGACAACCGTCAGCACGGCGATGCGGGAAGGCATGTGCACGACACGGCCGTACCCCACGATCTCTCGCGCGGGGGTGTGCCAGGTCGTCATCCCGTGACCGGCGAGCTTGGCCGGCGAGTAGAAGTAGCGCCCGGGCGTGCCGTGCCGGGGAGATCGCTCGGTGAGCTCTTCGTCCAGGACGTCGTGGTGAACGGGGAAGTGCGGGGTCCAGTACGTCAGTTCCTTTCCCTCGCCGTGCTTGAGCGTCCCGGGCAGCCACTGCACCTCGTCCTTCGGGCCGAGGTGCGCGTCGAGCACGTCCCGCACGCGGGGGCTGACCAGACGCACCGAGTCCATGGTGAAGACGAGGTCGAACGGCTCACGAGTCGTCGACAACCATCGCCACTTGGGCACGCCGGCGCCGTCGATCCGCCCTGGCCCGCGCAGCCGTCGCGCCAGCTCGTCGCCGTGCCCGTCTGGTTCGGCGCCGAGCGAGGCGTCGTCTGATGCGTCGGCGGACAGCTCGTACCACTGAGGCTGCGTGTGCTCGAGAGCGGGGAATCTCACGTCATCTCCACTTGTAGTAGTCCCGGCACTTCCAGTATGCCGCTCGCACGACTGTCGGGTCTTCCAGCACGACGTCGACGACCTCCCGCTGGAACTCTGCGAGGAATACGGTCGTTTGCTGATCTGTCGGGAATTGCTGGGCATAGTCGTCCGCTTCCTGCATGCGCTCTATCACCCAGTTGTGGTAGTTCCAGGGGTGGGGCCCGGCGTGCGGCATGGAGTGCAGGTTCCATGCGCCCGCCTTCACGTTGAGGCCGTATTTGTTGGCGATCGATTGGAACTTCCGTCCCCACAAGCCGTAGTGCGTGGCCATGTGATGGTCTTCGCGGTCCATCGAGTCGATGAGTTGTTGCCGTCCCACGTCGTCCAGGCAGTTGGGCGGTGGTCGAACTCCGCTCCCTGACGGGTTGGGTTGAGGTTCGGGTTCGCTCTCGGGGCCTTCTTCGTCTAGACACGTTCCGTCGGTTGCGAGCTGGCTGCAGTCGGGTTCGAGGATGGTGATCGGCTGGCCGTCGGCGGATTCGACGAGTGCATCGACCAGGGGCGCCAGGTGGTCGGGTGAGACGCGCAGGATCCACTGCAGCGCGGTCGAGATCCCCAGGTGCTCGCACACGAGCACCGCATCGGGAACGGAGATCGCGGGCACGCGCGGGCGCACGGCTTCCCCGAGGGCGGCGCACGCGTTCAAGCCGTACCGGTCTGCCAGGCGTCCGGTCGCGCGCGCTACCACCTGGGTGCTGAGCTCAAGGGGGGGCCACTCGACGTACGTGCTTGAGCCGTCGCCACCGATACGGGCGTTCGGGAGCACGGTTCCGGGGTCCCTGTACACCGAGCAGTAGTGCAGCGCTACCTCGTACGGACCCCATCGACATTCGAAGTCGTCGGCTCGGGAGCGGAGTACGTACCAGTCTGCGCAACGTGACGCTGTCGCGAGCTCGCCGCAGCTCTCGTTAGTGACTCGGTTCCAAAGTTCTACATAGCACGTATCGGTGATGCACTGCGGGTAGTCCTGGGGCATCGCGCGGACCCACTCAGGAGCGGTCGTGGGATCGGTGACGGTTTCCGGCCTTCCTCCCGCGGGCGTCCACGTCGAACCGAAACCCCACACTACGGAGCCGGTCGGGCAGTTCAAGGGGGTGAGCGGCACACTGCTCGACGAGGCTATTGAAGCCTGGACATCGGCAGAGTACGTGCCTCCGTCGGAGCACCAGATGGTCCGCGTAAACGTGCCCCATCCTGCTGATCGACCCGTGGGCGCCGCCGGGTCATATGGTGGTAGCCATGAGGGCGCATAAGTTGTCAAAGGCGGCGTCGCCGCGGCCGCTACCAGCGCGTCCAGTGCGCTGTATCCGGTGATACCGTTTACAACTATGGCGTTAGGGCCGCATGAGTAGGTGGTCGTCACTGTGCCGGTTACGCGAACTGCGAGTGACCCGCCCACTTCAAATGGTGGCTGCTGCCCTTGCGCCAGCACCTCGCTCGAGCAGCCGAAGCGCATCTTCCAGAAGTTGCCCTGCGCCGTCCCTGACGGGTGATTCACCGTTTCGACGACCGTTACGTCATGCCGATCCGCCGAGACCGTGACCGAGTCGACCGAGTAAGTCAGTCCATATGGTCCCGAAGCGTACGAAAAAACTGGAGGAGAGTCCCAACCGGGAGGGATTCCGAACCCCGGCGTCAGCCCCGAGACGGAGGTTCCTGGCGGAAGCCCGATGTCGAGGTTGCCGTCGATCCACCCGTTAACCGAGACTGCAGCCGCTACTCCAGCTGTGCCGCCAAGAGCCGAGGCGCCGAAGGACACCCCGCCGATGCTCGGAGCCGTGCTGGCTGTTGCTGCAACAGCGGTTCCGGCGGCACCCGTCCCGGACTCAACGGCGGCGAGGGTCGCGAGGCCCTGAGGGCAGAGCGAGCCGCAGAAAGCGGACGCTGGCGGCGCGAGTGTCGGGTGGAGCAGTGAAAGCGTCAGGACCGCAGTCAGGCCAGCCGCGACACGACGTCGCAGTGCCACGATCAGCTCCTCTCAATGCCGTGAACGGGTTCTCACCTGGCAAACTAGAGCCGATCGGTCGTCTCCGGTGCGAGTTCGTGAACGTACACACGTCCGGAGCAGCGGGCGGACCCAATCACTGTCACGCGCCGCCCGGCACGATGCGCAGGTGCGCGCCGCCGCGGCCGTGGCGCGACCTCGGTGCAGGGGGCCGACGCGAGGACATGTGGTGTGTCCGATCCCGAACCGGTCGGGGCCGTCCTTGCTCAGATGACCTTCGAATCGACCCCGTCACCTGACGCATTCGCCGCGCGGTGGTTCGGTTGGGACCTGGGCGATCGGCCGGTGCAGCTGCCGATCGACTGGCGGTCACGCGTCGCACGCCTCGTCGAGTACGGCTTGGACGTCGACGAACTCGAGGAATGTGTCGACACGGCTCGTCGCGCTCTCCACGTCCAGCCAGTGCGTCGCTTCGCCTATGCGATCGCGGTTGGAGAGAGGTTCGCCCGCGACCGACTCAGCGCAACGAGGCAACGGCGCACGCCGAGAGGCGTCAGCTCCGGCCCGTACGTCCTGACAGCGTCTGGACGCGTGCATCGAGCGGATTGCAGACACTGCAGGGCGCCAACGTGGCCAGTGTCCGCGCCGCGTGGTCGATCGTCCCGTTCCGCCCATGCCGCATCTGCCTGTAGGAACTCAAACGGCTCGCGCGCTCGGCCCACGTGTCGGCCCGAAGCGCCGATCCACACCCACCCCGTCACCCGGCTGTGATCACGGTCTGCCATCTTCGGCCGAAGCGCGACGGCGCGCTAGCTGGATGACGGCAGGTCAGAGTCCGCAAGGCCCGCAGCGCGACCCGGTGCCAGCCCCAGCTTCTGGCTATGGCCTGTGGGCCGGGCTTAGACGTTCGGAGCTGCTGGATCGTCATCTCCGGAGTCGGCTCGGGCTGAGGCGGCGAGGAGCTTGTCGTCGGCATCGCGCACCATCTCCCAGAGCACGGTGCAGGTGACGAGGGAAACCATGTTGTCGGTCTCCCCTGTGCCGGTCAGCAAGGCGACCATGACCTCAAACTGCGAGTGCAGCGCCATGCTGAGAGGTTCGGCTAGGCAGATGAGGGTACGGCCGGTGAGGTAGCGAACCCGACCCTTGCCAACGAGTGCCGTGTTCAACTCGAGGCTCCGCGCGGTCGCGTGCACGTCGTGGCCATAATGGAGCGATGCGCTCGCCCGCGGGGACCTCGGAATTCTCCGGTTCGCCGGCGCCGAAGGACCGCCTGCTTCGTGACTGGTGGTGGTGGCACCAGGAGGTGTCCGACGGGTGACCGAAGGGCGACCCGGGGCCTCAGCCCACGCGGTACACCACGTCCACCGCCGACCGCTCGAACCCCGCGGCGCGGTAGACCCGGATCGCCGGCGCGTTGTCGCCCTCGGTGTAGAGCACCACGCGCGGCACCCCGCGGTCGGCCAGGTGCGCCAGCATCCGGGCGGTCAGCGCGGGCCCGAGCCGCCGGCCCTGGGCCGCGGGGTCGACGCCGAGGGCGTAGATCTCGCCCTCGCCGGGCTCCGCGACCTTGGTCCAGCCGAAGCCCAGCAGCGTGCCGCCCTCCTCGGCCACCAGGAACCCCTCCGGGTCGAACCACGGCTCGGACTCGCGAGCCTCCAGGTCGGCGCGGGTCAGCCGGCCCTGCTCGGGGTGCTGCGCGAAGGCCCGCGCGTTCACGGCGACCCAGGCGTCCTCGTCGCGGCCCGGCTCGAACGCGCGGACCGTGACGCCGGTCGGCAGCGGGGCCGCGTCGGGGTCGGGCGCGGTCAGCGGGTCGAGGGCCATCTGCCACAGCTCGCGCACGACCGGCAGGCCGCGCGACGTCGCCAGCGCCCGGGCCGGGGCGACGTCGCCGTGCGCCCACACGGACACCGCGTCTCCGCCGCGGTCGCGCGTCACGGCCAGGGCGGCGTCGAGCAGGGCGGTGCCGGTGCCGCGACGCCGCGCGTCCGGGTGCACGACGACCTCGGCGGTGGCGAGCGCCGGGTCGCGGAGGTCGACCTGGGCGCAGCCGGTCGGGGCGTCCGCGTCGCCGGCCAGGAGGTGCACGACGTCCGGGCCGCCGCCGGTCAGCCAGAGCAGGGGCTGCTCGGACAGCGGGGCGACGCCGTCGTGGGCCGCGGCTGCGGCGGCGAGGTCGCGGACGGCGGCGGCGGTGGCGGCGGGCAGGGCGCCGGGACGGCGGGTGAGATCGGGCACGGCCTCATCCCACCACGCGGGGCGCACGCGCCGAGCGCGGTCGGTGCCGCCGAGCGCGGTGGCTGGAGGTGCCGCGGTCGGCGCGATCCGCCGCGCTCGGCGCGGACGACCGCGGTCGGCGCGCACGACGGGGCGCCGCCCGGGGAACGACCGGCGGCGGCGCCGCGTTGCACCAGGCATGCCCGACGAGAACCCGACCCCCGCCTCGGCGGACGTCGTGGTCGTCGGAGCCGGGCAGGCCGGGCTCGCCGTGGCGGCGCACCTGGAGCGCTCGGGCTTCGTCCCGGCGGCGCCGACGGACTCCGACCGCCCCGCCCCCGGACGCCGCGCGGCGCGCCCCGCCGCGGACGGCCGCCCCACCTACGTCGTGCTCGACGCGGCCGCCGGACCGGGCGGCGCCTGGCGCGAGCGCTGGCCCGGCCTGACGATGGCCACGGTCAACGGCGTCTACGAGCTGCCCGGCCGCCCGCTGCCGACGTTCGACGCCGACGAGCCCGCGAGCCGCGCCCTGACCCGGTACTTCGGCTCCTACGAGCGCGACCTCGGCCTCGCCGTCCGGCGGCCCGTCGAGGTGCGCCGCGTCCGGGACGTCGGCGGACCGGGGCGGCTGCTGGCCGTCGAGACCGAGGAGACCGAGCGGGTCCCGGTCGCGGCGCGCGACCCGGACGACGGCCTCGGGGGCGGCGTCGGCGCCTGCCGGGCGGAGGCCGCGACCACGCGCCGCCGGGTGGCCCGGACCTGGCACGCGCGCGCCCTGGTGAACGCGACCGGGACGTGGACCCGGCCGTTCTGGCCCACCTACCCGGGCGCCGGGTCCTTCGCGGGCATCCAGCGGCACACCCACGACTACCGGTCGCCGGAGGAGTTCGCCGGCCGCCGGGTGCTCGTCGTGGGCGGTGGCATCTCCGCGGTGCAGCACCTGCTCGCGATCCACCCCGTGGCGGCGTCGGCGACCTGGGTCACCCGCCGCCCCCCGGACTGGCGGGACGCCGAGTTCAGCCCGGAGCTCGGGCGCGAGGCGGTGACGCGGGTCGACGAGCGCACCCGGGCCGGGCTGCCGCCGCAGAGCATCGTCGCCGCCACCGGCCTGCCGCTCACCGACGCGTACCGGGACGGCATCGCGCGCGGGGTGCTGGTCGCGCGGCCGATGTTCGCGCGGCTGGTGCCGGACGGGGCCGAGTGGGACGAGGCCGGTGCGCGCGGGCCGCTCGCCGACGGCTGGGTCACGGGCCCCGACCACGTCGAGGCGGACGCGGTGCTGTGGGCCACCGGGTTCCGGGCGGCGCTCGACCACCTGCGGCCGCTCGGGCTGCGGGGCAGCGGCGGCGGGATCGTCATGGACGGCACCCGCGTGGTCGCCGACCCGCGCGTCCAGCTGGTCGGGTACGGGCCGAGCGCGAGCACGGTCGGCGCGAACCGCGCCGGCCGCGCCGCGGTCCGCCAGCTCCGCCGCTACCTCGGCGTCTGACGACCGCCCCGCCAGACCGCCGAGATGGCAACTCTCGGCTGCGTCCGAGGGCTGGCGCACAGTCGAGAGTTGCCATCTCGGCGGGAGAACGGGCGGGTGTGGGGCGTCAGGGGCGGGGCGTGTGCGTGCGGTGGGCCGCCGTGGCGAGCGCCGCGAGCAGCGCCAGCAGGGTGCCGGCCAGCAGCGCCATGGCGGTCGACTGCGGGAGCGCCCGGGCCAGGAGGCCCAGGCCCATGGCGGGCAGGCTCAGCCCGAGGTACGCGACCAGGAACAGCCCGGCGAGCGCCTCGCCCCGCTGGTGCGGCGCCGCCGCCGCGGCGATCGTGCCCGACGCGGCCGCGAACAGCAGGCCCGCGCCGGCCCCGGTGACGAGCCCGCCGACGAGGAACACGTCGAGGCGCTCGGCCAGCATCCCGGCGGTCAGCACCACCAGGCCGGCCGCCTGCGCCGCGAGGCCCGCCCGCAGCCGCGTCGCCGGGCGCACCCGGGTGGTCGCCGCCTGGACCGCGGCCGCGGCGCCGAAGACGACGAAGACCACCAGCCCCGCGAGCAGCCGCGACGTGTGGTGCAGCGTGCCGCCCACGAACCCCGGCGCCACCGACGTGAACACCCCGAACACCGCGAACGACGCGAACGCCGCCGCGTACGCCAGACGCTGCGCCGAGGGGTCGCCGCCGGCCCGGCGCGGTCGCTGCGGCCGGTACGCCGGGCGCACCGCGGGACGGCTGACCGTCTCCGGCGCGATCAGCACGCCGACGACGCCCAGCAGGAGCAGCGCGACGAACACCAGGTAGGGCAGCCGCAGCGGGGCCACCCCCGTCTGCGCGAGCGCCCCCGCGGCGAGCGCGCCCGCGCCGAGGCCGCCGATGTTCGCGACGACGGCGACGACCTGCGGCCGGTGCCCCGCGTCCCCGGGGCGGTGCACGGCGTGCAGCTCGGCGAGGTGGGCGGTCGCCGTGGCGGTGAGCATCCCGACGCCGAGACCGCTGACGAACCGGGCGACCAGCAGCGTCGCGAGCTCCGTGCCGGACAGGAACAGCGCGGCGGCGGCGAGCTCGAGCGCCAGGGCGGGGAGCAGCACGCGCCGGCGGCCGAGCCAGTCGGACACGTGCCCGGCCAGGACCAGCGCGAGCGCGACGCCGACCGCGTACGCGGCGAACACGACCGTGACGGTGAACGTCGAGAACCCGTCCGCCGCCTGGTACAGCGGGTAGAGCGGCGCGGGGACGGTGGAGAACGCCATCGTGGCGAGGAACGCCGCGGCGACGAGCCAGAAGCCGGCGCGGTGCCGGCCGGGGGAGGCGGCGGGTCGGGGGCGGGTGCTGCGGGCGTCCGAGGGGCGCGCGGGGTGCTCGCGGCCGGGGTGCGCGGGCGCGGGCGTGCGGGACGTCCGGCGGGAGCGGGGGAGCGTGGGGGTGGACATCGGGCGGCCGTCCTCTCGGTCGGGTGCGTGCTCCGCCCACCGTGCGCCCGAAGGGGTCATCGCGTCCAACACTGGTTCTCGCTGACGGCCATCGACGACATCGATAGCATCGACGCATGGAGCTCCGGCAGCTCGGCGCCTTCGTCGCCGTCGTGGAGGAGGGCACGTTCACCGCGGCGGCCGGGCGGCTGCTGCTCGTGCAGTCCGCCGTGTCCGCGTCGGTCCAGGCGCTGGAGCGTGAGGTCGGCGCGCCGCTGCTCACCCGCGGCGCGCGCCGGGTCGCGCTGACGGACGCGGGCGCCGCGCTGCTCCCGCACGCCCGAGCCGCGCTCGACGCGGCCAGGGACGCCCGCGAGGCCGTGGCCCTGGTGCGGGGCGGGCTGTCCGGGACGGTCCGGGTCGGGACCATGCCGTCGGTGGGGCTCGTCGACGTGCCCGCGCTGCTGGGTGCGTTCCACCGCGCGCACCCCGGCGTCGCGCTCCGGCTCAGCGCATCCACCTCGGGGTCGGCGGGGCTGGCGGCGGCGGTGGCGGACCGGCACCTGGACCTCGCGTTCGTGTCGCTGCCCTCCGGGGTGCCCCCGGGTGTGCGGCTGCTCGACCTCGCCTCGGCGCCGATGGACCTGCTGGTGCCGGCGGGGCACGACCTCGCGGCACGGGACGGTGGCCGGCCGGTCGACCTCGGCGAGCTCGCCGGGCTCGACTTCATCGACTCGCCGGCGGGGTACGGCAACCGTGCGGCGACCGACGCGGCGTTCGCCGCCGCGGGGCTGGAGCGCCGGGTGACGGTGGAGGTCGCCGACATCGGCACCGTGGCGGGCTACGTGCGGCACGGGCTGGGGGTCGCGATCGTGCCCCGGTTCACCGCCGAGGCCGCGCCCGACCTCCCGGCGGTCGCGCTCGCCGCCGGGCCGCGCTGGCCGCTGGCGCTCGCGGTGCCGCGGGACCGGCAACCGTCGGCGGCCACGGCCGCGCTGGTCCGGCACGTGCGCGACCACGCCGCGGGCTGACTGCAGCGGGCTCGTCGGCTCAGGCCGGCGGCGGGCAGCCGCAGGACTCGCGCCGCACCACCCGCACGGGCAGCCGGTGCGACTCCGGCTCCTCCGCCGGCGCCCCCGCGTGCCGCACCAGCACCTGCACGGCCAGCCGGCCCATCGCCGCCATCGGCTGCCGCACGGTCGTGAGCGACGGGCGCGCCAGCCGCCCGGCGAGGATGCCGTCGAACCCGGTGACCACGACCCGCTCCGGCACGGGCACCCCGCGCGCGGCGAGCAGGTCGAGCACGCCGAGGGCGAGCTGGTCGCTCGCGCACACCAGCGCCCGCGGCAGCCGGTCCTCGGTGGCGAGCGCGGCGAGCACCTCGAACCGGTGCGGCTCGGCGAGGTCGGTGGGGTCGAGCGGCTCGGCGGGCTCGGGCAGCCCGGCCGCGGCGACGGCCTCCCGGAACCCGGCGAACCGCTCGCCGTAGTCGGGGGTGGTCAGCCGCCCGACGAAGCCGAGGTCGCGCAGCCCGTGGTCCCGGACCAGGTGGTCGACGACGTCGCGCATCCCGGCGCGGTTGTCGACGCCGATGTGGTGCAGGCCGTCGGCGACCGGCGGGGTGCTGAACGCGACGACGGGGATGCGCCGCGCGACGTGCTCCAGGGTGCCGACCGGCGTCGGGCCCGGGAACACGGCGAGGCCGTCGACGCGGCCCGCGACCTCGGTCACGGACGCCCCGGACCCGCTGCCGCTGCTCAGCAGCAGGGCCTGGCCGCGCTGCCAGCACTCGAGCTCGAAGCCGCGCTGCACCTCGTCCACGTACAGCGGGAACGCGCGCGGGTCGGCGTCGGGGTCGGTGTCGTCGACCGGCGTCGGGGTGGCGACCGGCAGCGCGCCGTCGGCGCCCTTCTGGGGGGCCGCGAGCATGAGGTCGAACGAGTACAGGCCGAGCGCCCCGGTGCGCCCGTGGGCGAGCCCGCGCGCGCTGGCGTTCGGCACGTAGCCGAGCTCGCTCGCGGCGACGAGCACCGCGGCGCGCGTCGAGTCGCGCACCCGGTCGGGCTGGCGGAAGGTGAACGACACGGTGGCGATCGACACCCCCGCGCGCTCGGCGACGTCGTAGACGGTCGGTCGTCGCGGCACTGCACCACCTCCTCGGGGCCCCGCACGATGGTAGGGGTTCCGGTGGCCCCGGCCGGGCCCCCTTGCGCCGGCTCACTCTATGCGCTTAACTCCAGTGAACATCTAAGCGCATAGAAGCGCGAGGCGCCCGCCGCACGCGCCACCCGTCCGTTCGAGGAGGAACGAACCATGATCCGTCCCGCTGCGCGCGTCGCCGTGGTGACCGCGCTCGCCGTGACCGCGCTGACCGCGTGCGGCCGCTCCGACGACACCGGCGGCGGCGCCACCGACGCCGCGACGCTGTCCGAGGGGGCCGCCTCCGGAGAGCTCACCGTCTGGGCCATGGGCGCCGAGGGCGAGGCGCTGCCCGACTTCGTCCAGGAGTTCACCGACGCCAACCCGGACGTCGACATCGAGGTCGTGCCGATCCCGTGGGACGCGGCGCGCGACAAGTTCCAGACCGCGATCGCCGCCGGCACCACCCCGGACGTCGCGATGATGGGCACCACCTGGATGGCCGAGTTCGGCGACGCGTTCGCCGCGGTCCCGGACGCCATCGACACCAGCGGCATCTTCGAGGGCTCGCTCGGCACGGCCGAGCTGGACGGCACCGCGATCGGCGTGCCCTGGTACGTGGACACCCGCGTCCTGTACTACCGGACCGACCTCGCCGAGCAGGCGGGCTGGACCGAGGCGCCGGCCACGCAGGAGGACCTCAAGCAGATGGCCGCCGACATGCAGGCCAAGGCGGGCGCCGACTACGGGATCCGGCTGCAGTCCGCGGGCAACGACTCGTTCCAGGGCTCGCTGTGGGCCCCGTGGTCGAACGGCGCGAGCCTGATGAACGACGACCAGACCGAGTGGACGCTCGACACCCCGGAGATGGTCGAGGCCTACGACTACTACACGTCGTTCTTCTCGGACGGCGTCGCGAACGCCTCGGCCGACCGCAGCGCCGGCGCCCAGGAGGCCGAGTTCGTCGCCGGCACCACCCCGATGCTCATCGACGGCCCGTTCATGATGGGCCAGCTCGCCACGCTCGGCGGCGAGGGCTTCGAGGACAAGTACGCCACCGCGCGGATCCCGGCCGGCGACTCGTCGACCTCGTTCGCGGGCGGCTCGAACCTCGTCGTGTTCCAGGACTCCGACAACGTGGACGCCGCGTGGAAGCTCGTCGACTGGCTGACCCAGCCCGACGTCCAGGTGCAGTGGTACGACGTGACCGGCGACCTGCCGTCGCAGCAGTCCGCGTGGGACGACCCGTCGCTGGCCGACGACCAGAAGCTGGCCGTGTTCGGCGAGCAGCTCGAGGACACCCAGGCCCCGCCGGTGAACACCGCGTGGGTGCAGGTCGGCGCGGCCGCCGACTCCGTGCTCGAGCGGATGACCGTCAGCGGCGAGGCGCCCGAGGAGGCCCTCGCGGCGCTGCAGCAGCAGGCGACGTCGATCGGCGTGGGCTGACCCCATGACCACCACAGCCGCACCCCGCCCGGCCGGGTCCACGCGACCCGGCCGGGCGGCGGCGCCCCCCTCCCGCGGGCCGGCCGCCGCGCGCCGCCGGCGCCAGGGGATGGTCGCGTGGATGTTCGCGCTGCCGTTCGTCCTGGTGTTCGGGTTCTTCATGCTCGTGCCGCTGGTGTCGTCGTTCGCGATGTCGTTCACGGACTTCACCTCGCGGGACGTGCGCACGCCGTTCGCGGTGAACTTCGTCGGGCTGGACCAGTACGTCGCGCTGTTCGGCGACGCGCGGTTCCTCAAGTCCCTCAGCGTGACCGGCACGTTCGTGGTCGTCGGCATCCCGGTGACGATGGCGGTCGCCCTCGCGCTCGCCGTGGCGCTGAACTCGGGCATCAGCCGGTTCCGGTCGGCGTTCCGCGTCGGGTTCTACGCCCCGGTCGTGACCAGCATCGTCGCGGTGTCGGTCGTGTGGCGGTACATCCTGCAGCCCGACGGCCTGCTCAACACGGCGCTCGGCTGGGTCGGGATCGAGGGGCCGAACTGGCTGAGCTCGACCACCTGGGCGCTGCCGTCGCTGATCCTCATGGCCGTCTGGCGGAACGTCGGCACGCTCATGGTGATCTTCCTGGCCGGCCTGCAGGCCGTGCCCGCCGAGGTCCAGGAGGCCGCGGTCATGGACGGCGCGTCGCCGTGGCGCCGGTTCCGCAGCGTGACCCTGCCGCTGCTGCGCCCGACGCTGCTGCTCGGCGCGGTGCTCATCTCGGTCGGCTACCTGCAGTTCTTCGAGGAGGCCTTCGTGATGACGCAGGGCGGCCCGCTCGACTCCACGCTGTCGACCGCGTTCTACACGTTCGAGCAGTTCGGCTTCGGCAAGTACGGGTTCGCCTCCGCGGCGTCCTACGTGCTGTTCCTGGCCATCGCGCTCATGAGCCTGCTGCAGTTCCGGCTGCTGCGGTCGCAGGACTAGGGGGAGCCATGTCCACGATCACCCCGCCGTCGCCGCACCCGGCCGTCGACCGGCTCGCGCAGCCGTCGCCGCCCCGCCGCCGCCGGCTCACCGGGCGCGCGCTCATCTACTCCGTGCTCGTCGTCGGCGTGCTGCTCTGGCTGCTGCCGTTCGTCTGGATGGTGCTCGGCTCGGTCAAGACGCAGCGCGAGATCCTCACCAAGCCGCCGACGATCTGGCCGCAGGACCCGACGTTCGACAACTTCGGGCGGTGGTTCACCGACCTGAACTTCGGGCAGTTCTTCACCAACTCGGTGGTCGTCGCGGTCGTGACCGTGCTCGGGAACCTGCTGTTCTGCTCGATGGTCGGCTACGCGCTGGCCAAGATGGACTTCCCGGGCAAGAAGGCGCTGTTCGCGCTCGTGATGATCATGCTGATGGTCCCGGGCGTCGTGACCTTCGTGCCGCTGTTCGTGCAGGTCACCTCGCTGGGCCTGCTCAACACGTACCCGGCGCTGATCCTGCCGTTCCTCACCCAGCCGCTCGGGGTGTTCCTCATGCGGCAGTTCATGCTCGGCATCCCCGAGCCGCTGATGGAGGCCGCCCGGATCGACGGCGCCGGCGAGCTGCGGATCTTCGCGCGAGTCGTCATGCCGCTGTGCGGGCCGCCGCTCGCGACGCTCGGCATCCTCACGTTCCTCGGCTCGTGGAACAACTTCCTGTGGCCGCTCGTCGCGGCGCAGAGCCAGGACATGTACACGCTGCCCGTCGCGCTGTCCCTGTACTCCACGGGCCAGCAGGCGACCGACTACGGCCTGCTGCTGGCCGGCGCGGTGCTGGTCATCACGCCGATCCTGCTGCTGTTCGTCGCGCTGCAGCGGTACTTCGTCCAGGGCATCGCCACCGTCGGCCTCAAGTGACCCCGAGGCGCCGGGCCCGCCCGGCGCCTCACGAACCACCCGCACCACCGGAAGGACCCGCATGTCCGTCAGCCGCCAGTTCCCCGAGGGCTTCCTCTGGGGCGCCTCCACCGCCGCGCACCAGGTCGAGGGGAACAACGTCAACTCCGACTGGTGGGTGCGCGAGCACGCGCCGGGCACCGACCTCGCCGAGCCGTCCGGCGACGCCGCCGACTCCTACCACCGGTACCCCGAGGACATCGCGCTGCTCGCGTCGCTCGGGATGAACTCGTACCGGTTCAGCATCGAGTGGGCGCGCATCGAGCCGGAGCAGGGCTTCGTGTCGAAGGCGCAGCTCGCGCACTACCGCCGCATGGTCGACACGTGCCGCGTGCACGGCCTCACGCCGTCCGTGACGCTGCACCACTTCACGCACCCGCGCTGGTTCGCGCGGCTCGGCGGCTGGCGGAACCCGGACGCCCCGGCGCTGTTCGAGCGGTTCACCGAGATCGCGCTGCCCGTCCTCGGCGACGACGTCGAGTGGGTGTGCACCATCAACGAGCCCAACATGGTCGCCATGACCCGCGGCGAGGAGGGCACCGAGATGACGGCGTCCCGCCTCCCGGCGCCGGACCCGCAGATCACCGACGCGCTGATCGAGGCGCACCGCCGGTCCCGCGGGGTGCTGGCGCAGCTGCCGCAGGTGCGGTCGGGCTGGTCGGTCGCCACGCAGGCCTACCACGCGGCGCCCGGCGCCGAGGAGGCCACGAAGGCCTACGGGTACCCGCGGGAGGACATCTTCCTCGACGCCGCGAAGGGGGACGACTGGATCGGCGTGCAGGGCTACCTGCGCACGTTCGTCGACCCCCAGGGCAACCCGCTGCCCGTCCCCGAGGGCGCCGAGACCACGCTGACCGGCTGGGAGTACTTCCCGCCCGCCATCGGCATCGGCATCCGCAACGCCTGGGAGCGCACCGGCGGCGTGCCCGTGGTGGTGACCGAGAACGGCATCGCCACGCAGGACGACGCCCGCCGGATCGACTACACGCACGACGCGCTGGTCGGCGTGCACGAGGCCATGGCCGACGGCATCGACGTGCGCGGGTACCTGCACTGGTCGGCGCTCGACAACTACGAGTGGGGCTCGTACGCGCCGACGTTCGGGCTCATCGCCTGGGACCGGGACACGTTCGAGCGGACCCCGAAGCCGAGCGCGCACTGGCTGGGCGAGATCGCCCGCACGGGGACGCTGACGCACCCGTCGCGCTGACGCGCGCGGGCGCCGGTGCGCCGAGATAGGACGTCCCCGGCGAGATAGGGCCGTGGGGCGTCCTATCTCGGCGCGGCGGTCCTATCTCGGCGGGTGAGGGGCGACGGACCGGTCGGGGTCAGCGGGCGGCGGCCGGCTCCGGGTCCCGGGTCGGGGCCGGCTCGGTCGCCGGCTCGTCGTCCGTGAACAGGTCCTCCGCCTGGGCGGTGTTGTACTGCGCGCGGTCGAGGATGCCCTCGCGCTTCGCCACGATCGTCGGCACCAGGGTCTGCCCGGCGACGTTCACCGCGGTGCGGCCCATGTCGAGGATCGGGTCGATCGCGAGCAGCAGGCCCACGCCGGCGAGCGGCAGCCCGAGGGTCGACAGCGTCAGCGTCAGCATGACGATGGCGCCGGTGAGGCCGGCCGTCGCCGCGGAGCCGACGACGGACACGAACGCGATCAGCACGTAGTCGAGCACCGACAGGTCGATGCCGAAGATCTGCGCGACGAAGATCGCCGAGATCGCGGGGTAGATCGAGGCGCAGCCGTCCATCTTGGTCGTGGCGGCCAGCGGCACGGCGAACGACGCGTACTCCGACGGCACGCCGAGGTTCCGCTCGGTCACGCGCTGCGTCACGGGCAGGGTGCCGATCGACGACCGGGACACGAATGCCAGCTGGATCGCCGGCCAGGCGCCGCGGAACCACCGGGCCACGCCGAGGCCGTTCGCCCGCAGGATCACCGGGTAGACCACGAACAGCACCAGCGCGAGGCCGACGTACACGGCGATCGCGAACCGGCCGAGCGACGCCAGCGAGTCCCAGCCGTACGACGCGACCGCGTTGCCGACCAGGCCGAGGGTGCCGAGCGGCGCGAGGCGGATGACCCACCAGAGCACCTTCTGGATCACGGCCAGCGCCGACCGGACGAACGTGAGGAACGGCTGCGCCTTCGACCCGGTGCGCAGGACGGCGATGCCGACGACGATCGCGATGACGACGATCTGCAGCACGTTGAAGCTGACGGACGTGCTGAGCGACCCGTCGTCCGCGGCGGTGGTGCTCGCGCCGAGACCGAGCGGGTTGCCGGGGATCAGGCCGTCGAGGAAGTCGGTCCACGAGCCGGTGCGGCCCGGCTCCTTCGCGTCGTCCAGGCTGATCGTCGTGTGGTTGCCGGGCTGCAGGACAAGGCCGAGGCCGATGCCGATGACCACGGAGATCAGCGCGGTGATCGCGAACCACATCAGCGTCCGCCAGGCCAGGCGCGCGCCGTTGGCGACGTTCTGCAGGTTGGCGACGGACGCGACGATCGCGGCGAAGATCAGCGGCGGGACGATCGCGCGCAGCAGCGTGACGAACGACGAGCCGACGGTGTCGAGCGTGCTGGTGAGCCAGTTCGGCGACTCGGCGTCGGTGCCCGCGTCCACGGGTCCCATCGCGAGCGCGACCCAGCCGAGCGCGACGCCCAGCACGAGCGCCGCGATGATCTGGAAGCCGAAGTTGCCGAGCAGGGTGCGGGCGCGCGAGCGCTCCCGCACCGCAGGGGCGGTGGAGGACATGCAGCAGCCTTTCGCGGGCGCGCGTCGAGGTGCGCCCGTGGGGTGGGAGGAGGCCCGCGCGACGCGGGCGAGGGGGGACGGAGGCGGCTGCTCAGCGACAGAGCGCGCTGGCGACCCGGCGCAGGTCGACGGCGCGACGCGCGGTGAGGTCCCACCCGGTCACTGACGCCCCCTGCTGCTCCGGTCCCCGCCGGCCGAGGCCCCGCCCGGTCGGGCGGCGGCGGACCGACGCGTGCCCCGCACGTCGGCGGGGCACGCGGCCAGTCTACGGCGGGCGCGCCCGGTCAGCCCTTCGGCGCCGCCAGCCCCTGCTGGATCAGGTCCATCACCGACGAGTCGGCCAGGGTCGTCGCGTCGCCCACCTGCCGGTGCTCGGCGACGTCCCGCAGCAGGCGGCGCATGATCTTGCCGGACCGGGTCTTGGGGAGCTCCGGGACGACGAGGATCGTCCGCGGCTTGGCGATCGGGCCGATCTGCTGGGCCACGTGCGCCCGCAGCTCCGTCGCGGTGTCCTCCGGCGACTGCTCGGCCGCGCCGCCGCGCAGGATCACGAACGCCACGACGGCCTGCCCGGTGGTGTCGTCGTGCGCGCCGACGACGGCCGCCTCCGCGACGGACGGGTGCGACACCAGCGCCGACTCGATCTCGGTCGTGGACAGCCGGTGCCCGGACACGTTCATCACGTCGTCGACCCGGCCCAGCAGCCAGATGTCGCCGTCCTCGTCCTTCTTGGCGCCGTCGCCCGCGAAGTAGATCCCGGGGAACCGCGCCCAGTAGGTGTCCCGGAACCGCTGCTCGTCGCCCCAGATGCCGCGGAGCATGGCCGGCCACGGCTCGGTGAGCACGAGGTACCCGCCCGAGCCGTTCGGCACCGGGTGGGCGTCGTCGTCGATGACGTCGGCCGCGATGCCGGGCAGCGGGGTCTGCGCGGAGCCCGGCTTGGCGACGGTGACCCCCGGCAGCGGGCTGATCATGATCGCGCCGGTCTCGGTCTGCCACCAGGTGTCGACGACGGGGGTGCGGTCGCCGCCGATGACCCGGCGGTACCAGGTCCAGGCCTCGGGGTTGATCGGCTCGCCGACCGAGCCAAGCACCCGGAGGCTCGACAGGTCGAACTGGCCGGGCACCTCCTCGCCCCACTTCATGCAGGTCCGGATGGCCGTCGGCGCGGTGTAGAGGATCGACACGCCGTACTTCTGCACGATCTCCCACCACCGGCCCCGGTGCGGGGTGTCGGGGGTGCCCTCGTAGATGACCTGGGTCGCGCCGTTGATCAGCGGTCCGTAGACGACGTAGGTGTGCCCGGTGACCCATCCGACGTCGGCCGTGCACCAGTAGACGTCGGTCTCGGGCTTGAGGTCGAAGACGTTGAGGTGCGTCCACGCCGCCTGGGTCAGGTAGCCGCCCGTGGTGTGGAAGATGCCCTTCGGCTTCCCGGTGGTGCCCGACGTGTAGAGGATGAACAGCGGGTGCTCCGCCTCGACGGCGACCGGCTCGTGCGTGTCGGACGCGCCGTCGACGGCGTCGTGCCACCAGACGTCGCGGCCCTCGGTCCAGGGCACCTCCTGCCCGGTGCGGCGGACGACGAGCACGTTCCGGACGACGTCGCCGCTGCCCTTGGCGAGCGCCTCGTCCACCGTGGGCTTCAGGGCGCTCGGGGCGCCGCGCCGGTAGCCGCCGTCGGCCGTGATGACCACGCGGGCGTCCGCGTCCAGGATCCGGGTGTGCAGCGCCTCGGCCGAGAACCCGCCGAACACCACCGAGTGCGGGGCGCCGATCCGGGCGCACGCCAGCATGGCGATGACGGTCTCGGGGATCAGCGGCAGGTAGATCGCGACCCGGTCGCCGGTCTGGACTCCGAGCGCCGTGAGTGCGTTCGCCGCGCGGGACACCTCGCGCTGCAGGTCCGCGTAGGTCAGCGTGCGGGTGTCGCCGGGCTCGCCCTCGAAGTGCAGCGCGACGCGGTCGCCGTGGCCCGCCGCGACGTGCCGGTCCACCGCGTTGTACGCGGCGTTGAGCCGGCCGTCGCCGAACCACCGGGCCCGCGGGGCGCCCGACCAGTCGAGCACCTCATGGAACGGCTCGGCCCAGTCGAGGAGCGAGCGCGCCTGCTCGGCCCAGAACTCGAGCCGCGCGGAGTTGGCCCAGGCGTAGAGCTCGGCGTGCGCGTTCGCCTGCGCGGCGAACGCCGGGTCGGGCGGGAACCGGCGGTCCTCGGTGAGGAGGTTCTCCAGGCCCGGCGCCGGTGCGTCCGGGGTGGTGCTGTCGCGGGCGGTGCCGTCCGCGGGGGTGGGGGCCCCGTCGGGTGCGGACTGCGGGGTGGAGCTGTCGAGGGCCACGTGTGCCTCCAGCGCAACGACGTCGGTGCGATCTGGCGCGGCTCGGATGCCGCGTCTCTCGGCACTCTAGTAGGACTTTCGTCCCTGGCGAGTGCGGTCCGCGGCCGGTCCCGGGGCCGTGGCCCCGGGTGGCGCGGGTCAGGCCCGGGGCAGCCAGCGCCGGCGCGCGGCGGCCAGGACCAGGCCCGCGACCAGCAGCAGCGCGCCGACGACGAACACGGACCCGGACGTCGCGGTCACGGTCGCCCGCACCACGGAGTACTCCGTGCCGTCGGTGGCGATCCACCGCACGATGTCCACGTGCGTCGTCGCGGGCACGTACAGCAGCACGACGCCCACCACCGAGGCGACGAGGCCCGCGGTGACCGGGACGGCGGGCGTCCACAGGCCGAGGCCGAGCACCACCGCCAGCACCAGCACGCCGGCCGTCACCAGCACCACGCCGAGCAAGTCGTAGGAGGCGTCCCAGCCGGGCGCCTGCGCGGCCAGCACGCGCGACTGCCCGAACAGGACCGTCCAGACCCCGATGGCGCCGACCACCAGCCCGACCAGCGCGCCGAGCACGTGCCGGAGCGCGCCGCCGCCGGGGCGGTGCGCGGGCTCGGCGACCGGCTCGGGGGCGCCCGCGGCGGCGCGGCGACCCCGGGACCGGGTCGTGTGCTCGTCCTCGGGCGCGGTGTGCTGCGCGCCGGGGATGGCGGGGGCTGCCGGACCGGCCGGTGCCGGGGCGGACGGGTCGCCGTACGGCACCGTGGCGTCGGAGGGCCCGGTGCCGGGGAGACCGGCCTCGGGGGCGGCGGTGGTCGCGCCCTGGTCGCGGGTCAGCACCGCGGCGGCGCGCGCCTCGGCCCCGCGGATGCTCGTGCGCCGCACGGGGTCGGTCGGCGTCGGCGCGGCCGCGCCGGGGGCGACACCGCCCGCCGGGGTCGTCGGGAGCGGGGCGGTCGGTGCGCCCGCGCCGTCGGCGGCGAACCGCGCGGAGCCC
>NZ_JAHVCI010000014.1:0-80103 GCF_019265565.1 Cellulomonas sp. PS-H5 | reverse complement strand
CGGGCGGCGCGGGACGCGGCCACCCCGGCGACCGTCGCGGCGACCGCAGCGGCGGCGGCCGACCCGGCCACGACCCACGGCGCGGCGCCGACGCCCTCGGCGTCGCCCTCGACCGGGGCCGCGACGGCGGTCACCTCGGCGGTGGGCTCAGCCGCGGGCTCGGTAGGCGCGGCGGTCACCGGCTCGGCGCCGGGCTCGGCGGTCGACCCCGCCGCGCCGGCGTCCTCGAACGCCACCGGCGTGAACGACTCGTTGTTCGCGTTCGCCACCCCGTGCGCCCCGATCGTGATGACCCCGCACGTCACCGCGCGGCAGTCCACCTCGACGGTCCCGCCGTCCGCGTCGAGCGCGGTCAGCGTCGCGCCGGGGATCGTCAGGTCCGTCGACCACGAGCCGTCCTCGGCGACCACGCCGCCGTTGGCGTCGGCCGCGGTCGTCGAGCCGGGGAACGCGACGAACCGCTGGTAGCCCGCGTTCTCCTGGCCCTGCACGTCGACGGCGTACCGGTACTGGGTGCCCGTGACGCCGCCGGCGGACGGCCGCCAGCCGTCACCGCTCGCCGGGTCCACCCAGCCGAACAGCACGTACACCCCGCCGAACCCGCCGGGCACGGACTGGAAGCCGGTGCCGGACACCTGCACGCTCGTGGGCGCGTCCGGCGCGGCGACGGCCTGCCCGCCCTCCCCGGCGACGACCACCTGGGGTGCCGCGGCGGCGGGGCCGGCGGCGACGAGGGCGGCTGCGGCGGCGAGCGCGGCGGCCGCGAGGGCGCGGAGCGGCGTCGGGGTCATCGGGGGTCCTCCGGGGTGGTGCTGGAGCGGTCGGGCAGCACGAGCAGGTCGCCCGTGCGGGGGTGGACGAGGACCTCGACCGGGTGCCGGTAGACGGCACCGAGCAGGTCGGGTCGCAGGACGTCGGCGGGCGCGCCCAGGCCGCGTACCCGGCCCTCGCCGAGCAGCAGGACCCGGTCGGCGTACGCGCCGGCGAGGCTGAGGTCGTGCAGCACGGCGACGACGGCGTGGCCCGCGCGGGCCAGGTCGCGCGCCTGGCCGAGCAGCATCTCCTGGTGCCGCAGGTCGAGCGCCGCGGTCGGCTCGTCGAGCAGCAGCACCGGCGTGGCCTGGGCGCGGGCGCGGGCGTACGCGGTGCGGGCCTTCTCGCCCCCGGACAGCGTGGGGAACCGGCGGTCGGCGAGGTGCAGCACGTCGGCCGCGGCGGCCGCCTCGGCGACCAGGCGGTCGTCGTCGTCCTCGGCGGCGGTGCCGCGCCAGGGCGCCCGGCCCATGCGGACGACCTCGGCGACCGCGAACGGGAAGCTCAGCCGGTGCTCCTGGAGCAGCACGGCGCGCCGACGCGCCAGGTCGGCGGGCTTCAGCCGCTCGATCGCGGCGCCCTCCGACGTCACGGAGCCGCGGGTCGGGTGCAGGTCGCCCGCCAGCAGGCCGAGCAGCGTCGACTTCCCGGCCCCGTTCGGCCCGACGACCGCGAGCAGCTCCCCGGCCTCGATGCGCAGGTCCACGCCGTCGAGCAGCGTGACCCCGTCGACGTCGTACCCGGCCCCCGTCAGCCCGACCGCCGCCGCGCTCACGCCCAGCCCCCGGCCTGGCGGCGGGTGCGGCGGATGAGCCAGAAGAAGAACGGGCCGCCGACCAGCGCGGTGAGCATGCCGATCGGCAGGTCCGCGTAGGCCACGGCGGTGCGGGCGACGAGGTCGGCGGCGAGCAGCAGCACCGCGCCGCCCAGCGCGCTCAGCGGCACCAGCGCCCGGTGGCCGGGCCCGACGAGCATCCGGACCAGGTGCGGCACGACGAGGCCGACGAACGCGATGATCCCGCAGAACGCGACGGCCGCCGCGGTGAGCAGGGCGACCGCGACGATGCTGACCACCCGCAGCCGCTCGACGTCGACGCCGACGTGCCGCGCGGCCCGCTCCCCCAGCGCGAGCAGGTCGAGGCGCCGCGCGACCAGCAGGGCCACGAGCAGCCCGACGGCGACGAACGGCGCCACCACGGCCACGTACTGCCAGCGGGTCCCGTTCAGCGAGCCGAGCTGCCAGAACACGATCTGCTCGCGCGCCTGGGTGTCGGCGAGGAAGGTGAGGAACGCGATGCCGGCGCCGGCGACCGCATTCACCGCGACGCCGGTCAGCACCAGCGTGACCACCTCGGTGCGGCCGCCGGACCGGGCCAGCAGGTAGACCACGAGGGTCGTGACCAGGCCGCCGACGAACGCCAGCGCCGCCGACGTGAACGCGCCGAGGAAGTTCAGGCCGAACACGATGCCGGTGCAGGCCGCGAGCGCAGCGCCGGAGGACACCCCGACGACCCCGGGGTCGGCCAGCGGGTTGCCGAACACGCCCTGCATGACGGCGCCCGCGGTCGCGAGGGCCGCGCCCGCGAGCACGGCCATGACGACCCGCGGGAACCGGATGGTCCACAGGGCGGCGTCGCCGTTCGCGTGGCTCGGCAGCGGGCCGAGGTCGAGGCCGATCCGGTGCAGCACCGAGCCAAGGACCTCGGCCGGCGGGACGCGCAGCTGCCCGGTCCCGGCGGCGACGACCGCGAGCGCGAGCAGGGCGACGACCAGGCCGACCGCGAGCGGCACGACGCGGCGGTGCCGGGTGCGGGCGAGGCCCGGGGCGGGTGCGGGCGTGCGCGGGGCGCCGGTCGCCGCGGCCCGGTCCGCGCCGGGCTCGCGCAGCGCCGTCACGACGCGTCCGGCGCGTAGAAGGCCCGGGCGAGGGCGTCGAGCGTCTGCGCGGAGGTCGGCCCGAACGACAGCACCTGGGAGTCCGCCATGTCGACGACCCGGCGGTGCTCGCCCGCCGGCGTCTGCGCGACGGCCGGCAGCTGCTCCAGCAGCCCGTCGACCCCGCCGACCGACTCCAGCCCCTTCGTCATCACCAGCACCAGGTCCGGCTGGGCGGCGACCAGGCCCTCGTCGGTCACCGGCCGCATGCCCTGCCAGCCGATCTCGCCGGCGACGTCGACCGCGCCGAGCGCCTCGATCAGCGAGTCCGCGCCGGAGCCCTCACCGAACAGGTAGTACACGCCGGCCTGGCCGCGCAGGTAGAGGAACACCACCCGCAGCCGGTCGGCGGGATCCTCGGGCGCCAGCCGGTCGACCTGGGCCCGGACCTCGTCGATCTCGGCCTGCGTGCGGGCGGCGAGGGCGGCGCCCTCGTCCGGGAGCCCGACCGCCGTCGCCACGGACGCGATCAGGTCGCCGACGGTGCCGAGCTCGCGGTGGGAGTCGACCACGACGACGGGGATGCCCGCGTCGCGCATCTGCAGCACGGTGTCCCAGGGGCCGAGGGTGGTGTCGGTGATGATCAGCGTCGGCGCGAGCTCGAGGATCGCCTCCCCGGACAGGTCGTGCCCGCTCGTCGTCACCACGGGCAGGTCGGCGATCTCCGGGAAGTCGGACGACGAGTCGCGGCCGACGACGCTCCCGCCCAGGCCGAGCTCGAAGAGGATCCGCGACGTCGACCCGTACAGGTCGAGCGCGAGGACCCGGCTGGTGTCGGTGACCGTGACCTCGGTGCCCTGCGCGTCCGTCAGCGTGACGGGCAGCTCGGGCCGCGGGTCGGCGGCGACCGGGTCGACGGGGGTCGCGGCGGCCACGGCCGTCTGCTCGCCCTCCCAGCCGCGCGGGTCGTCGACGGGCGTGACGTCGGCGAGCGCGGGCCGGTCGCCCGCCACCGCGGCCGTCCCGCCGGACGTCCCCGCCACCCCCGTGCAGCCCGCGAGCGCCGCCACGACCACGGCCGCCACCAGCGCCGGGACCGACCGACGGGCGGCGCGGCGGGACGGGGCGTGCGGGCGTGCGGGCATGACGAAGCGACTCCTGCGAGGGTGTGGCTCGCGCACGGGGGCACCGTCGATGGGGCGCCGCGGCGAAGGTGAGCCAAACCTAAGTTAGTCGAACCTCAGAAAACAAGACGCCGTGTCAGATCCGACAGGACGGACACGTTCGGGTGACCCGGCCTAGCCTGGGCCGATGGACCGCCGAGCCCGCGCCGACGCCCCCGCGCCCACGCCGGAGGAGCGCGCCGACCGCCTCAAGGAGCGCGTGTACGTCACGTTCGCCGCGCTGGCCGTCGTGCTCACGCTGCGGTCGCACGGCGACGTCACCGCCGGGGTCGCCGCGACCACCCTGCTGATCACCGTCGGCGGCACCCTGCTCGCGGTGCTGCTGGCCGACGTGGTGTCGCACATCGCGGTGCACGCCGCGCTGCCCACGGCCCCCGAGGCGCGGCACATGGTCGCGGTGTGCACCGGGGCGCTCGGCGTGCTGGTGCTGCCGATGATCTTCGTCGGCATCGCGGCGACGGGGTCGTGGACCGTCGACGGCGCGCTGCGGGCGTCGACGATCGCGCTGGTGGCGAGCCTCGGGGTGGTCGGCTGGCTCGCGGTGCGCCGCGTCGCGCTCCCCGGCTGGCAGAAGCTCCTGGTGCTGGCCGCCGAGGTCGCCCTGGGCATCGCGGTGGTGTCCCTGGAGCTCCTGGCCCACGGCTGAGGCGCGAGGGCCGCGCCGCGGACCCCTCGCGTGAACCTCGCCGAGATGGCAACTCTCGGCTGTCTTGGGGCCTGGTCGCACAGCCGAGAGTTGCCATCTCGGCGCTCGGTCGGAACCGGGGGGTGCGGCGAAGCGGGTTCCGGGCGTCAGCGGCGGGGGCGATCCTTGCCCTCGGCGGCGCGGGCGGCGTCGCGCTCGCGCAGGCGCTGCTCCTCGCGCTTCACCTCGGCCTGGGTGGCGCGCTCGCGGTGCAGCCACTCCGGCGACTCCTCGACGATCGCGTCGATCTGCTCGGTGGTGAGCGGGTCGGTGAGGCCGTTGCGGGCGAGCCCGGACGTCGAGATCCGCAGCCGCGCGGCGACGACGGACCGCGGGTGCGGGCCGTTCTTCCGCAGCTCGGTGAGCCATGCCGGGGGGTTCCGCTGCAGGTCGTCGAGCTGCTCGCGCGACACGGGCCCCGCCTGGAACTCCTCGGGCGTCGCGGGCAGGTAGACCCCGAGCTTGGCGGCGGCCGTGGCCGGCTTCATGGTCTGCGGCGTGCGCGCGCGGCGGGCGGGCGTGGGGGCGGGCTCGGAGGTCACAGCACCAGGATACGGACGCGAGGCGCGGCTACGCTGACGCCGATGTCCGAGCCTCCCGCCGCCGAGCCCGCCGCGACCGACGACCCGCAGCGGTTCCGGCTGCTGCTCGTCCCCGGCGTCGTCCCCGCCTCCTGGGTCCGGACCTGGCGCGAGCGCGTCGTCGACGTGCCGCTCGAGCTGGTGCACGCGTCCGCCGCCGACGCCGGCGCGGTGCTCGCGCGCGGCGAGGCCGACGCCGCCCTGCTCCGGCTGCCGGTCGACCGCGACGTGCTGTCCGCGATCCCGCTGTACGTCGAGACCACCGTCGTCGTGCTGCCGAAGGACCACGTGCTCACCGCCCTCGACGAGGTCGCGCCGGACGACCTGGCCGAGGAGACCCTGATCACCCCGGCCGACGACGTGCTGCGCTGGGCCGACGCGCCCGGCGAGCCGTCGCTGCTGCCGCCGCCCGCGACGACGGAGGAGGCGGTGGCGCTCGTCGCGTCGGGCGTCGGGCTGCTGCTCGTGCCGCAGTCGCTGGCCCGGCTGCACCACCGCAAGGACCTGACCTACCGGCCGCTGACCGACGCCCCCGGGTCGCAGGCCGCGCTCGCCTGGCTCGCGGCCCGGGACGGCGACCCGCTGGTCGAGGAGCTGATCGGCATCGTGCGGGGGCGGACGGTGAACAGCTCGCGCGGGCGCGGGGCGGCGGGCTCGGCCCCGGCGGGCGCCGAGCGCGCGGACGCGAGCACCGGCCGGTCGGGCGGATCCGGGAAGGGTGCGGCCGGGAAGGCGGCGTCCGGCAGGGGCGCGACCGGCAAGGGCGGGACCGGCAAGGGCGGGACCGGCATGGGCGGGGCCGCCACCCGCGGCGGCCGGCCGTCGTTCGGCTCCGGCGGCGGTCGTGGCCGCCCGGGCGGCGGGCGACCCGGCTCGTCCCGCCGCCGCAAGGGGCGCTGAGGCGTGCACATGCCCGCCCCGGGCCTCCGGGTCACGGTCCTCACCGGCGCCGGCGTCTCGACCGGCGCCGGCATCCCCGACTTCCGCGGGCCCGACGGCACCTGGACCCGGCACCCGGAGCAGGCCGAGCTGCTGGAGATCGACCGGCTGGTGGCCGATCCGGACGTCCGGCGCCGCGGCTGGCAGATGTGGCGGACGCACCCGGCGTGGACGGCGCGGCCGGCGGCCGGGCACCGCGCCCTCGTCGACCTGGCGGCGGCCGGCCGGCTGCAGGCGCTGCTGACCCAGAACTTCGACGGGCTGCACCAGGCCGCCGGCAACGACCCGGGCGACGTCGTGGAGCTGCACGGCACGCTGCGCACGACGTCCTGCCTGGTCTGCGGCGACCGGCAGCCGACCGCGGACGTGCTCGCCCGCCTCGACGCGGAGCCCGACCCGCCGTGCGCGGTCTGCGGGGGCATCCTCAAGCCGGACGTCGTCTACTTCGGCGAGCGGCTGCCGGACCGGGCGCTGGAGCGGGCCATCGCCGCGGCCACCGACGGGGACGTGCTGCTCGCCGTCGGCACGACGCTGACCGTCCAGCCCGTGGCGAGCCTCGCCGCCCTCGCCGCCGACTCCGGTGCCGAGGTCATCATCGTGAACGCCGAGCCCACGCCGTACGACCGGATCGCCGACCGGGTCGTGCGGGAGCCGATCGAGGAGGCGCTGCCGGCGCTGGTCGCGGAGCTCCTGGCCCGCCCCTGACCGCCCGCCCGCCCGACGCTCGCCCACGGTGGAAGGTTCTGACCGACACGCCGTGGGCGTGTCGGTCAGAACCTTCCACTCGACGAGCGCGACCCGCCCCGGGGACTCAGCCGGGCGCCGGGTCCCGCCGATGAGCAGGGGGTGAGCCGCGCCCGCACCGCCGTCCTCGTCGCGCTCCCGCTCGCCGTGGGAGCCGTCGCCCTGACGCTGTACGCCGGGCCGTACTGGGTGGACGTCGTGCGGCACCGGGTCGACGAGCAGCGCTGGCCCGAGCAGCGAGCCCGGATCGAGGCGGCGGTCGACGCCGTCGTGCTGCCGCAGGGCTACGAGGTGATCGACTGCGCGGACGGCCTCGGGGCGAGCGAGGGAACCCGGTGCTGGCGGACAGCGGCGCTGCCCGCGGACGCCGCGGTCGACCTGGCGCCCGCGCTGCTGGCCGTGGGCGTCGACGTGCTGGACGAGGGCGTCGGCCCCGACCTGCGCGGCGCGCCGACGACGGCCTTCGCGACCGGGATGCTCGAGGGCCGGTCCGTCTTCCTCAGCGTGACCCGGGAGCTCGACCGCGCGAACCTGCCGGAGACGCCCTTCGCCGACACCGCCGTCGCGGAGCTGACCGCGGACCTCACCGCGCCCTGACGCGACGCGGTGGCTCGCGTCACGCCGCGGGGACTTCCCTGCATGGGACAGACGTCCTATAGTCCACGTGGAGTAATCAAGAAGGAGCATCACGTGGCCGGCACGCTCACCCCTCTCGCAGTCGCAGTCCTCGGGCTGCTCGTCGAGCGTCCCCTGCACCCCTACGAGATGCACCAGGTGCTCCTGCACCGCGCCACCGACCGCATCGTGAAGGTCCGCCCGGGCTCGCTCTACCACTCGGTGGACCGGCTGCACCGGGACGGCCTCGTGCGGGCGGTCGGCACCGAGCGCGCCGGCAACCGCCCGGAGCGCACCACCTACGAGATCACCCCGGCCGGACGCGACGCGCTCTCCGAGCAGCTCGCCGCGATGATCGCCGCCCCGGTCAACGAGTACCCCCGCCTGCCGCTCGCGCTGGCAGAGGCGCACAACCTGCCGAAGGACACCGTCCTGACGCTCCTCCGCGACCGGCGCACCCGGCTCGCGTCGGAGCTCGACGACCTGCGCGCGGGCGTCGACCGCGTCCGGGCCAAGGGCCTGCCGGCCCGCTACTGGATCGACCTGACCTACCAGATCGCGGTCTACGAGACCGAGTCGACCTGGATCGGCACCTTCATCGAGGGCATCGAGTCCGGCGACATCGCCTGGTGACCCGGCGCGGCCCGCCGCGCACCCCTCCCACCCGCTCCGCGCGAGCACGCTTCCCTGCGAGGAACCCGCATGTCCGAGACCGCCCGTCCCTGGCCCGCCCTCTGGGCGCTGGTCGTGGGCTTCTTCATGATCCTGGTCGACACCACGATCGTGTCGGTCGCCAACCCCGCCATCATGGCCGGGCTCGGCACCGACATCGACGCGGTCATCTGGGTGACCAGCGCCTACCTGCTCACCTATGCCGCCCCGCTGCTCGTCACCGGGCGGCTCGGCGACCGCTTCGGGCCCAAGCCCGTCTACCTCACCGGCCTCGTGGTCTTCACGCTGGCGTCGCTCGCCTGCGGCCTGGCCGGGTCGATCGGCGTGCTGATCGCCGCGCGCGCCGTGCAGGGCCTGGGCGCCGCGCTGATGACCCCGCAGACCATGGCCGTCATCACCCGGATGTTCCCGCCGGACTCCCGCGGCAAGGCCATGAGCCTGTGGGGCGCCGTCGCCGGCGTCGCGACGCTGGTCGGCCCGATCCTCGGCGGTGTGCTCGTCGACGGGCTCGGCTGGGAGTGGATCTTCATCGTCAACGTGCCGGTCGGCGTCGTCGCGTTCGTGCTCGCCTGGCGGCTGGTGCCGCGGCTCGAGACGCACGCGCACCGGTTCGACGTGCTCGGCGTCGTGCTCAGCGCGCTCGGCATGTTCCTGCTGGTGTTCGGCATCCAGGAGGGCCAGTCCTACGACTGGGGCCTGATCGGCGGCTGGCTGCCGGTGTGGGGCGTCGTCGGCGCCGGCGTGGTCGTGCTCGCGCTGTTCGTCTGGCACCAGGCGCGGACGAAGGACGAGCCGCTGCTGCCGCTCGGCCTGTTCCGCGACCGCAACTTCGCGCTGGCCAACGGCGCGATCAGCGCCCTGGGCTTCACGGTGACCTCGATGTCGCTGCCGCTGGTCTTCTACTACCAGCTCGTCCTCGGCTTCTCCCCGACCCGGTCGGCGCTGATGCTCGCGCCGATGGCCGTGATGACCCTGGTGCTGTCGCCGGTGATCGGCCGCCGCGTCGACACCGCGAACCCGCGGAACATCGCCCTGGTCGGCATGCTGCTCCAGGCCGGTGCGCTGGTGTGGTTCTTCCTCTGGCTGAGCCCCGATCCCGACCAGTGGGCCCGGCTCCTGCTGCCGAGCGCGGTGCTCGGCGTCGCGAACGCCTGCCTCTGGTCGCCGATCTCGTCGACCGCGACCCGCAACCTGCCGCGCGCGCAGGCCGGGGCCGGCTCCGGCGTGTTCAACACGACCCGGCAGATCGGCTCGGTGCTCGGCTCGGCAGCGATCGCGGCGCTCATCCAGGCGCGCCTGGTCGCCGAGCTGGGTCCCGGCGCGGCGGACTCCACCGGCGCGGCCGAGGCGGCAGGCTCCCTGCCGGAGTTCCTGACCGGTGGCTTCTCCGACGCCATGGCGCAGTCACTGCTGCTGCCGGCGGCGATCGCCCTGGTCGGCGCGGTGCTGGTCGCGTTCTTCGTCCGCCCGGAGCGCGGCGCGCACGGCGCCCCGACGACGGCCCCGGCGGCGGCGGCGACATCGGCGCCGGCCACGCCGTCCGCGCCGGCGACCACTGCCTGACCTCGCCTGACCCGGCGCCTCCCCCGCGCCACCGCGCGCCGAGATGACAGCCGACACGTCGAGTGCCTATCCGCTGGATAGGCACTCGACGTGTCGGTGGTGCACTCGAGGGCGGGAGGCAGGGCGGGACGGCAGGGCGGTGCGGCGGCTGGACAGGAGTGTGGCGGCGCCGAGGGACCGCGGTTGCGGCGGGCGCGCCGCGTGCCCGCGCGGGTCAGCGCGAGCCCGCTCCCTCGCGGCGCTCGTCCTCGCCCTCCGCGGCCGCGACGCCGGGCAGCATCTCCTCCGGGAGCCCCTCGACCGGCACCACCACGAGGTCCTGCACCTTCCAGTCCAGCGCGGTCGCTACCTCCCGGGCCTCCGCGAGCTCGCGCAGGCTCGGCGCGCGACCGTCCCGGGGCACGACGAACGCCTCGACGTGGAACACGTGCCCCTGGTCCCGGACCCGCGACCGCGCGTCCTCGACCCACGGCAGCGCCCGGAGCCGGGCGTCGACCTCCCCGGCGAGCGGGTGCGGCTCGTCGCCGTCGACGGTCGTCGCGCGCGCGTCCATCAGCGCACCGGAGGCGACCCGCAGGTTGGTGATCCCGTCGCGCAGGATGCTGACCGAGATGAACAGCGCCGCGGCGGAGTCGGCCCACCACAGGCCCGCGCCGATGCCGAGGATCCCGACGACCGATCCCAGCGCCGTCATCCAGTCGGCCTTGTTCATGTCGGCGTCCGCGTACAGGACGCGGTCGTGCAGGGTGCGGGCGAGCGGCATCTTGGCCCGGCCCAGCAGCACCGGCGGGATCCCGGTCAGCACCATCGCGCCGATCATCGGCCAGCCGGCCCAGAACACGTGCTCCCCGAGGTGCATGACGCCCACCGGCGGGTGCTCGGCGGCCAGCAGCCCGCTCCCGGAGTCGAGCACCAGGAACGTGCCCATCGTCAGCAGCGCCGCCGCCGCGACCAGGTGCCCGATCCCGACCGACCGGTGGTACCCGTACGGGTGGGCCGTGGTCGGCCGGCGCCGCGCGAACCGCACGGCGACCAGGAACGAGATCGGCGGGATGAACGACAGCAGGTCCTCCGCCCAGGCGGCCTTCATCGCCTGCGAGCTGCCCATCACCAGGTAGACGAGCGTGACGCCGACCATGAGGAACGCGATCGTGCCCCACGCGAGCCGGATCGCCCGGCGCAGCGCCGCCGACTGCTCCTCCGGCAGCTCGGTGTGCCCGAAGGTGACGCCGCCCTCGGCCGCGGCGGCCGGCGCGCGGCCGCTCACGGCAGCACGTCCCGGTGCTGCTCCAGCAGGAAGGTCTCCAGCCGGACGAGGAACGCGTTCTCGCCGAGCGGCGCGGCCATGACGTGCGGCTCGGGCTCGCCGCGCTCGTCGGGCACGGTCGTGTACGGGGTGGTGAGCGCCGCCTGCGCCGACCAGGGCGACCGCCCGGTGAACCCGCCGATGACGAGGTCCAGCTCGCCGGCCTCCAGGTCGCCGATGAGCACCTCCTCGCTGCCCGCGGTCCAGTCGACCTCGGCGCCGAGGGTCTCGGCGAACTCGGCGACGATCTCGGCCTCGAGCCCGGACGGCGCCGCGCCCTCCTGGACCTCGGTCCAGGGCGGGTTGGCGGTGACGCCGACCCGGAGCGCGTCCCCCGTCACCCGCTCGAGCGTGCCGTCGGGGTCGGCAGGGAACCCGCCCGAGCACCCCGCCAGCAGCGCCGCGGTCAGCAGCAGTCCTGCGGTGCGTCTCATGCGGCCCGAGTGAAGCGCCTTCCCGGCGCGCCCGCACGTCGGGGCCGCGCTCCCCCGGTCAGGACCCGGGGGAGCGCGACACCGGGGTCAGCCCCGCCGGCGCGCCAGGCGGGCGCTCAGCGCGAGGCCCCCGAGCCCGAGCAGCACCGCGGCGGCCGCCGCGAGCAGCCCGACGCCCACGCCGGTCACCGCGAGCGCGCCCCCTCCGGCGGTGACCACGACGTCGGCCACGGCCTCGACCGGGTCACCCGGGTCGCCCGGGTCACGCGGGTCGCCCGGGTCACGCGGGTCGCCCGGGTCGCCCGGGTCGCCCGGCAGCGTCGGCCCGAGCACCCGCACCAGCCCCGCGTCCACCGTCGGGTCCAGGTAGTCCGCCGCGACCCCGTCCTCGGGCAGGGCGGGGCGCACCCGGGGCTCGCCGGCCCCGAGCACCACCTCGCGCGTCCAGCCCGCGGCGTCCGCGTCGGAGTCCTCCGCCGCGTCGCCCTGCCGCGCGGCGGTGAACCCGTACCGCCCCGCGAGCGCGCCGTCGAGGACGAACCGCACGCGGTAGGTCCCGGCCGGCAGCAGGTCGAACTGGTACCGCCCGTCCGCGTCGGTGGTGGTCGTGGCGACCGGCTGGTCCGAGCCGGCGGCGTACAGCCGGACCGTCACCCCGCCGACGCCCGGCTCCCCCGGGCCCTGGCGGCCGTCGCGGTCCTCGTCGAGCCACACCCGGTCCCCGAGGGCGTACGTCCGGTGCACGGCGACGCCGGCCCGGTTGGGCTCGAGCGTCTCGTGCTCCACGCCGGAGGGCGTCACGCTGGCGGTGGTGACCACCATCGTGTTCCAGGCCGGGGCGTCGACGTCCGCCGCGGCGGTGTCGTAGGCCGTCGCGGACCGGGTCCGGAACGTCGCCGTGACCGTCTCGCCGGGCAGCAGGTTCGCCGCCGCCAGATCCAGGTCGACGCGCAGGCCGCGCACCCGGGACAGGTCGTCGACCTGGTCCGCGGGGGTCCACACGTCGGCCGCGCAGCCGGCCCCGAACGGGTCGGCCGAGCGCGGGTCGCCGGTGTAGGTGCAGCTCGCGCCGTCGAGCAGGTACGACACGGTCGACGTCGCCCCGTCCGGCAGGCCGGTCAGCCGCAGGTCGCCGAGGTACTCGGTGGCCCACACGCTCCCCCGCGCGCTGCTGCTCTGGGACCGCGAGGTCCCGGTGTCGCCCGCGAACGGCAGCACGTCCACCAGGGTGGCGCTCGCCGTCGGCAGGTTGCCGGTGTTGGTCACCCGCAGCCGCCAGGTCTCGGTCCCGCCCGGCTGGGTGCGCACGAGGCACGGCGTCCGGTAGAACCCGTCGGCGGACACGCACTCCTGCCCGCTCGCCGAGGTGTTGACGACCCCGGTCGGGGCGGCGCCCGGCGCGAGGTCCTCGGCGACGTCCTTGACCCGCAGGTAGTTGGGCAGCGCCACCACGTCGACGCGCGCGGTCGCCTCCCGGATGAGGCCGTCCGCCGACGACAGGACGAACCGGTTGGTCAGCACGGACCCGGCCGGTGTCCCCGCGCGGACGGCGAGCGGCACCGTGACGGCCACCTGCTCGCCGGGCATGAGCCGCGTGCCGGGCGGGAAGGTCACCCGGATCGCGTCGCCGTCGACCACCACGGACGGCTCGGCCGCCGCGATCGCCGCGTCGCCCGGCGTGACCGCGACCGCGGCGGTGCCGTACGCGTCGGGGTCGTACACGAGCTGCGGCCCGGCGGCGTCCGCGGGCAGCACGTCGGCCAGCACCGGGTCCACGATCGGCGCGGTGCCGGTGTTGGTCGCGGTCAGCCGGAACGGCAGCCGCGAGCCGGGACCGGTCGTGGTGGTGGCGGGCGTCTTGGTGACGGTGGCGTCCGCGACGCCGTCCGTGACCGTGTACGTCGCCACGGCCGGGTCCAGCACGACGGGCGCCGGCTGGCGCTCCGCCTGCACGGTCCCGGTGACCTCGTTGGTCAGCGTCCCGGCGGGCACCTCGGCGCCGGTGCTCCGCAGCGTCGACCGGGGGCTGAGCGCGAGCACCGCGGTGGGCCCCTCGAACCCGCCGACCCGGCGGTTCGCGAACCAGGACCCGGCGGGCGCCTGGAACGTCACCCGGACGCCGGTGACGTCCGCCGCCGACGTGCCGTCCGGGAGCGCCGCGGCCCCGTCGGGCAGCGGCGGCATCGTGGTGCTGACGCCGGCCGGCAGCGCGCTGGTGACGGGCGCGGTCCACGCGCCGTCGACGCGGTACTGCACGGCGGCGGTGTAGCCCTCGCCGTCGGCCGCGGTCACCCCCGCGAGCGCCTCGAGGCCCACCAGGTCGAACGCGTCCCAGAACGCCTCCGACGTGTCCTCCAGGACGTACGTCGCCGGTCGGCTGACGGCCTCGTCGCTGACCCGGCGCGCGCTGAGCGACAGCCGCACCGTGCGGTCCTGCGCGGCGTACCGCGTCCCGGTGTCCGGGGAGACCGACTTGGCCAGCGCGCCGTCGAGCGGCTGGAGCGCCTCCGGGTACAGCACGGTGGCCGCCTGCGCGACGTCGGAGGGCGTGCCCGGGCCGAGGTCGCCGACCAGCGTGTTGGTGAGCGTGGTCGACGGCGCCGCGTCGGCGGTGCCGGTGATCGGCGCGCCGGCGCGGGTCTCCGCCCGCAGCACCGTGTCCGCGACGACGACCAGCGCAGCGCCGTCCGGGAGGGTGCCCTCGGCGCGGGCCTCCACGGACACCACGTCCGCGAGGTCCGCCGCCGACAGCGCCGCGACGGCGGCCGCCGAGCCGAGGTCGTGCAGCACCCCGCCGTCGGCGTCGCGCAGCACGACCCGCAGCGTCCCGGTCCCGGCCGGGGCCGTCACCGCGAGGCGGGTGAGGTCGACGTGCTCGAACGTGCTGCCGTTGTCGGTCGCCGGGTCGGGGTCCACCAGCCGCAGCGCACCGACCGGGACGCCCGACACGTTCTGCACCCGCATGGTGATCCGGTTGGCCGGCCGGTCGGCGCCGGGCTCGGCGTTGTCGGCCCCGATCAGCGCGGACGCGTCCCGCCACGACTTGCTCGCGTCCACCCGGCGGATGTCCACCGGGGCGTCGCCCGGGCCGAACGTCACCGTGTCACCGTCGCCGGACGGGCCGGTGAGCCCGGAGCCGACGCCGGTGCCGGTCGCCTCGACCGCCACGTCGTTGCGCAGCGCGGTGCCGGGGGCGACCGCCTGGTCGAGGGCCAGCACCAGCGCGACCCGCGGGGTGAACGTGCCGTCGACGGGCAACGACGCGCCCGTCGGGGTGTAGACGACGCGCACGCCGTCCGCGCCCGCCGGGACGTCGAGGTCGAGCAGCGCCGCGGCGTCGGTCGTCGGGCCCGCGAGCGGGACCCAGGAGCCGCCGGTCCGGACCAGGACCTCGGCGCGCGAGCCGGCCGGGACCTGGACGGAGCCGACCCGGTCGAGCGCGGCCGCGTCCCAGAGCGTCGACCCGGCGTCCCCGCCGGCGACGTCCTCGATCACGAGCGACCCGACCGGGACGGTGGTGTCGGCGGAGACCCGGCCGGTCAGCGTGGCGACGAGCTCCTGCCCGGGCGCGCCCGGCAGCGGGGCGCCCTGCGCCTGCTGGGTGAGCGCCTTGCTCGCCGTCGTCACGACCTGGCGCGGGACCACGGTGAGCTGCGCGGACGCGGTGCGCTCCGCCGCGGGGGTGCCGTCGGCCGCCTCGCCGTCGACCGCCACCTCGTTGGTGAAGGCGCGCACCGGCGACCACGCGGGGTCGGTGGCGACCCGGAACGGCACCGTCGCCGTGGCCCCCGGCGCGAGCGTGCCGCGGTACTCGACGACGAAGCCGGTCACGACAGCACCGGCGGGCGGCGCGG
This sequence comes from Cellulomonas sp. PS-H5, assembly GCF_019265565.1. Classification (NCBI taxonomy): domain Bacteria; kingdom Bacillati; phylum Actinomycetota; class Actinomycetes; order Micrococcales; family Cellulomonadaceae; genus Cellulomonas; species Cellulomonas sp. PS-H5. The sequence goes on along the minus strand of NZ_JAHVCI010000014.1, from coordinate 64,838 downwards.
GCCAGGTGGTGACCCCACCGGCCGGCGGCGCCACGGCGACCGGGCCGCCGACCCCGGTGCCGAGGAAGGTCACGGTCGCGCCGGTGGCGCCGGTGGGCCACGCCGCCGCGTCGACGGCGCCCGCGCCGTCGGTGCCGAACCCGTCGAAGCCGAGCAGGCCGGAGGCCGGGTCGCCGAGCGGGCCCGCGCCGGCGGCGGAGGGCTCCGCGACGCGCAGCACGGACAGCTCGGTGTTCGAGGCGTTGCGGGCGGTCAGCCGGACGACCGAGGGCTGCCCGGCCACCACCTCCGCGCGGGCCGCGCCGTCGAAGGTCTTGCCGGCCGCGACCTCGACGGTCACCGGGTTGATCTGGAAGGTCGCCGAGGCGGTGCCGGTCGCGTCGCCGCGCGGGGTCGTCAGCGCCGCCGAGGCGGTGTTGGGGACCCGCGTGGTGGCGCCCCGGTCGGCCGTGCCCGCCTGCCCGAGCACCAGCGCGACGGAGCCCGCGGCCCCGCCGGCGACGATGGTGCCCTCGGGCGCGCCGTCCCCGGCGAACCGCAGGGCGACGCCCGAGACCGTCGCGAGGTCCACGCCGCCCGCGTCGAGCGCCGCGCCGGGCGCGAACGGGCCGACCGTGACGGTGCCGCCCGGCGTGGTCAGGTCGACCGCGACGGACGTGGCGCCCTCGGGCGGCGTCCAGGAGCCCAGGCCGCGCAGCACCAGCGGCGTGCCGGGGCCGAAGGCGGCCGGGGTCCCGGCGGCCGGGTCCGTGACCGTCAGCGTCGTGGCGGCGACGGGCGAGGTGTTCTGCGCGCCCAGCGTCACGGTGACGTCGCCGGGGTCGCCTGCGACCTGGTCGACCGGGGCGACGCGCTTGGTCACCGCGACGCTCGGGGTCACCGGGACGACGACACCGACGGTCGCCGGGGCGCTCACCGGGTCGGCGTTGCTCGCCGTGACGGCGGCGGTGTTGGTCACCGACCGGCCGTCCCAGGACAGCGGCGTGCCGGCGGGCAGGGTGGTGCGCAGCAGCACGCTGACGCTCTGACCCGCCGCGAGGCCGACCACGCCGGGGTGGCTCGGGTCCGTCTCGCGGAACGCCACCCGGGCGGTCGCGCCGGACACGGCCACGACCGCCTGCCCGGTCTGCTCGGCCTGCACCGTCACGCCGTCGGCGTCCAGCACGAACGGCTCCGGCACGGCGTCCTCGAGCGCGACGTCGGCGCACATCGCGACGATCGACTCGCAGGTCACCTCGACGGTCCACGTCACGCCGTCACCCGGCCGCGCCGTCGTCGCCGACGCCGTCTTGCGCACGGCCAGCGTGCCGCGGTCGCCCTCGGCCGCGCTCGCCGCCTGCGGCGCGGCGACCGCGAGCACCGCGCTGACCAGCAGCAGCGCCAGCACCGTCGCGAGCGCCGTCAGCCGCTCCAGCATCCCCCGTGACGCGCCGCGCGCGCCCGATCCCCAGCTCATCCCCGTACCCATCCCTCGACTGCGCCGGCGGAACGGGCGCGGGTCGCGCGCCCTGGTCCGGCGGATCGGGGATCGGGAGCGCGGCCGGGGGCGGGGAGGTGAGAGCCGGGGTGAAAGGCCACGGCGGCTCGTCGGGCGCCGTGGGCGGGCGGCACGCCGGGGGCGCGGCACGCCGAGCCCCGAGGTCGGCGTCCGGCGCAGGCGCGGGTCAGAGCAGGCCGAGCTCCCGCAGCCGGGCGACGGCGTCCGCACGGTTGCGGACCCCGAGCTTGCGGTAGGCGGTCCGCGCCTGCGACTTCACCGTGTTGTGCGATACGTGCAGCCGCGCGGCCACCTCGGCCAGGCCGGCGTCGTCTGCGAGCTGCCGGAGCACGACGAGCTCGCGCTCGGTGAGCCCGGCGCCCGGGGCAGCGTCCGGGACCGGCGCCGGCAGGCCGGAGAGCACCGCGAGCACGTCGGCCGTCGCGGCGTCGGGCGCCCCCAGCGTGGCGATCGCCGCGCGCTCCGCCGGGCTCACCAGCAGCCAGCCCGTCCGCGAACCGCCGACCGCGACCACGGCGCACGCCTCGCGCAGCGCCCGGGACGCCACCGCCCGGTGCGCGGCGACCCGGGCCGCCGGGTCGTCGACCGCCGCGGCGCGCTCCTCCGCAGCAGGCGCCGTCGCGGCCGCCAGCAGGAACCGCCGGGCGGCGCGCAGCCGCGGCCCCTCGTCGGGCAGGTCCGGTGCGGCGAGCAGCGCCCGCGCCTCGTCCCGCCGCCCGACCGACAGCAGCAGCCGCCCCCGCGCGACCCGGGCCGCGGCGTGCGGGCCGCGGACGGGCTCGAGCAGCTGCAGGCCGCGCTCGGGCTGGCCCGCGGCGAGGGCCAGCAGCGCCCGCGAGGCGGCGAGCCGAGCCCGCCAGTACGCGGTGGTCGGTGCGCGCCGGCCCCGGTGCAGCGCCGACGCGAGCGCCTCCTCGCCGGCGACCGCCTGGCCGAGCAGCAGGTCGGCCGTGGCCCGCGCCTCGGCGAACGCCGGCCAGAACTCGTTCGTCCGCAGCTCGTCGGCCAGGTCGTCCAGGAGCGCCACCGCGGCGGCCGGGTCGCCGTCCTCGAGAGCCAGGTGGACCCGCGCCAGGTCGAGCGGCGAGCGCCGGTAGGCGGTCTCGGGGCGCCGGGGTGGCTCGGTCGCCCCGGCGGCTTCGACCGCCGCGCGTGCGCCGGCCACGTCGCCCTGGACCGCGAGGAAGCCGGCCGCGAGCGCCTGGGCCGTGAACGCGCCGAGGGAGCCGGTCCGCTCGTGCGCCAGCCCGCCCGCAGCCACGGCGAGCCCTCGATCCACGTCGCCCGCGGTCAGCAGCGAGGTCCCGAGCTGCCGGTGCAGCAGCGCCCGGAGCCCGTCGACGGTCGCGTCCGACCCGGGCGGCGTCGCGGCGAGGTGCTCCACGGCCGCGAGGGCCGCGGTCCGGGCGCGGCCGCCGCGGCCGAGCAGCCGCATGGCGACGCTCTCCGCGGAGCGGAGCACCGCGCGCTCGGCGGTCGTCGCCCGCGGCAGGTGCAGCACGGCCCCGCCGGCGGCGACCGCGAGCCACTCGAGCGCGCGCGCCCGGTGCTCGGCCCGGGTGTTGTGCAGCAGCGCGAGCAGCAGCGCCAGCGCCGGGCGCCCGGCGACCGCGGTCCGGGGCAGCCGCTCGAGCACCCGGATCGTGTCCTCCGCGCTGGTCCGCTGCCCGGCGCCCCAGACGCGCATCACGACGGTCGTCACCAGGTCGACGTCCCCGGTCTCGGCCGCCGCGTGCAGCGCCGGGTAGTACCGGCCCGCCTCCAGGCCCCAGTCGACGACGGTGCGGAGCAGCCCGTCGACGGCCTCCGGCTCCGCGCGCTCGAGGTCGGCGCGCAGGGCGGCGCGGACCACCGGGGTGAGCCGCAGCTCCGGCCCGTCCGGCGCGGGGGCACCGCCCGGGACCGCGGCCCGCTCCTCCCACGCGCCGAGCCCGTCGCGCTCGAGCCGCGCGAGCAGCGCCGCCCCGCCGTCCCCCACGAGGGCGTCCGCGAGCGCGGGCGGCAGGGTCGCGGCGACCGAGAGCCGGCGCGCCGCCGCCAGGACGGCCTCGTCCCCCGGGTCACGCTCCAGCACCGCCCGCACCCCGCGCGCCGCGACGTCGACCAGGTCGCGGTGCGACGCCGTGCGCAGGTCGACGGTGCCGGACGCGGCGGCGAGCGCGACCGTCCGCACCAGCACCCCGAGCCCGTCGCCCGCCTCCCGCACCCGGTGCGCCGCGGCCGGGTCCTGGCCGGCGCGCGCGAGCACGTCCGCCACCTCCGCGTCGTCCAGCCGCAGGTCCTCCGGTCCGAGCGCCACCACGTCCAGCCGCAGCGCCGCGGCGGCGAGCAGCCGGTCCTGGGTCGCACGGGTGGTGACGGCGACGTGCAGCAGGTCCGTCCCCGCGAGCACCTCGACCAGGTCGTCGTCGACCCGCGGCGAGGAGATCGCCTCGTAGCCGTCGAGCACCAGCAGCACCGGGCCCGCCATCGCGCGGAGCGCCCGGACGACCTCGGCCGCGGCCGCCCGCCCGCCGCGCCGGACGGCACCGCGCGCCGCGTCGGCCGGCCCGTCGGCCAGCAGCCCGGCCCCGGCGACCTGCTCGAGCAGGGCCGACCACGGCTCCGGGCCGGCGGCCTCGGCGTCGAGCCAAACGACCGTGCGCTCCGCCGGGACGCCCGCGCGCACCCAGGACGCGAGCAGCAGGGTCTTGCCCGCGCCCGCGGGACCGTGCAGGACCACGAGCGACGCGTCCGGGTCGAGCAGGCCGAGCGGGCGCGGTCGCGGCACCGCCCAGGTCGGCACCCGAGGCACGCCGCGCGGCGGCGCGGTCGCGGGGGTCGCGGGGGTCACCGGCCGCTCCGTACCGCCGCGGCCAGCGCCACGGCGCCGGCCAGCACCGCGAGGACGGCGGGCGCCTCCGGCCGCAGCCCGTAGGCCGAGGTCGCCAGCAGCGGCCCGAGGACGAACGTCGCCGCGTTCCCCGCGTTCACGAGGCCGGCGACGTCGCCCTGGCTGCCGGGGCCGACGGCGACCGACGCCGCCGACGTGCAGCCCGCCGCCGCGCCGCCCACCGCGGCGCCGAACAGCGCCGCGACCCCGACGAGCACGGGCGCCGGGACCGGCGCGAGGTAGACCACGAGCGCCCCGAGCGCCAGGGCCGACCCCACGCGCACGAGCCGCCAGGGCGCCCACCGCAGCCGGGGCACCAGGACGCCCTGGGTCAGCATCGACCCCACGCCCGCCGCGAGCAGCAGCCCACCGGTCAGCGCCGTCGCGCGCGCCGGGCCGAGGCCGTACCGGTCCTGCACGAGGAACCCGACGCTGCCCTGGACCAGCGCGAGCGCGAGGAACACGGCCACCGAGGCGACGACCGCCGCCCGTACCCCGGGCACCGCGAGGCCGCCGAGCAGGTCGGCGCGGGACCGGTCGGTGTCGAGCCGGTCCGCGCGGGGCCGGTCGGGTACGGGATCCGCCGGGGCGTCGACCGCCGGACCGCCCGCCGCCGGGTCCACCCCGACCGGGTCGTCCACGACCGAGCCGCCGACCGCCGCGCCCTCGCCCCCGAGCCGGCCGCCGGCCGCGATCACCACGACCACGGCACCGGCGAGCAGGACCACCGTGGCGAGCACGGGCGCCGCCGTGCCCAGCCCCGCGAGGGCGGCCGCGAGCCCCGCGCCGACGGCGGTCGCGAGCCCGCGGACGGCGCCCGCCCGGGCGATCCAGCCGACCCGCTCGGCCTGGGTGCGGGACCGGGCGACGAGCACCACCTGGGTCGCGGGTCCCGCGGCGGCGACGGCGGCCCCGATCCCGAGGCCGCGCGCCAGCAGCAGGAGCGCCCACGCCCAGCCCGCGTGGGCGGGGCCCGCGGCGAGCACCGCGGCGACGACACCTGCGCCGAGCGCGCCGGCCAGCACGGCTGCCAGGAGCACGGGTCGGGGGCCGCGCCGGTCGGCCCGGCGCCCCCACCAGGGGCTCGACAGCACGACCACCGCGGCGGACAGCGACGTCACGGCGCCGGCCTGCCAGTCGGCCAGCCCGAGCTGCCGCGTCAGCGCGGGCAGCACGGCCGCGGTCGCGACCTGGGCCACCCCGACGGCGCCGAGGGCGAGCAGCGCGACGACCGCCCCGCCCCGACGGCCCCCGACGACCGGCCCCACCTGCGGCGGGACCGCGACGGACGGCAGGGGGCGCGACGGCACAGCCGCACCCTACCGACGCCCGCGGGACGACCCGCCCCGCCGTCCGCTCCCGACCCGGCCCCGCCGCCGGGCGCCGAGCACCCGGCACCGAGTGCCTATAGGACACGTCGACTGCCTACCCAGCGGATAGGCAGTCGACGTGTCGCATGCGCACTCGGGCGGGTGGGGCGGGCGGGGCGGGGCGGGCGTCAGCCCGCGGGGCGCGCGGAGCGCCGCGCTAGGGTGCCCCGCATGGCGCGCAGGGCGGCGGTGACGCTGCAGGAGGTGGCCCGGGCGGCGGGCGTGTCCCCGCGCACCGTGTCGAACGTCGTCACCGGCTACCCGCACGTCGCCCCCCGGACCCGCGCGCACGTGCAGTCCGTCATCGACCGGCTCGGCTACCGCGCGAACGCCGCCGCACGCTCGCTGCGCACCGGCCGCACCGGCCTGCTGGGCCTGGTCGTGCCGGCGCTGGACCAGCCCTACTTCGCCGAGCTCGCCCGCGCCGTGGTGCGCGAGGCCACGGGCGCCGGGTTCACGGTCGTCGTCGACCAGACCGACGGCGACCCCGACCGCGAGCGCGAGCTGCTGCTGCGCGGCCCGCGCGGCGCGCTGTTCGACGGCCTGGTGCTCAGCCCGCTGGCGCTGACCCCGGACGACCTGGCCGCCGCGGACCCGGACCGGCCCGTGGTGCTGCTGGGCGAGCGGACCGTCCCGACGTCCTTCGACCACGTGCACATCGACAACGTCGCCGCCGCGCGCGAGGCCACCGCGCACCTGGCGGCCGCGGGACGGCGGCGGATCGCGGCGATCGGGCTCGAGCCCGGGGCCGCCGCCCGCACGGGCCGCCAGCGCGAGGCGGGGTACCGGCTCGCGCTGGAGGACGCCGATCTGCCCGCGGACCCCCGGCTCATGCGGTACGTCGACGCCTACGAGCGGTCCGCGGGGTTCGACGCCATGTCGGCCCTGCTGGACGAGGACCCGCGGCCGGACGCGGTGTTCTGCTTCACCGACGTGCTCGCCGCGGGCGCGCTCCGCGCGTGCCTGACCCGCGGGATCCGGGTGCCCCAGGACGTGGCGATCATGGGGTTCGACGACGTCGAGGAGGCGCGGTTCGCCACGCCGTCGCTGTCGTCGGTGCGGCCGGACCGGGACGCGATCGCGCGGGCCGCGGTCGGCCGGCTGGTGACGCGGGTGCAGCTCGGCGAGGAGGCCGGGCCCGCCGAGGACGTGACCGTGCCGCACGCGGTCGTGGGCCGGGAGTCGACCGCCGCGTCCTGATCCCCGCGTCGCACGCGGCCCGGCACCCGACACGCACCGGCGCATGACGTGACGCGCTTGTTTGCCACGTGGCAACATGGCCGTGCGCGACCTGGCCAGCACACCCGTGACCCCGAAGGACCGCCATGACGACGACGTCAGCAGCCGACCGCGGCCTGCACCCCCGCCCCCAGCTCGTCCGCCCGGACCGCTGGTGGTCGCTCGACGGGCCGTGGGCCTTCGCGTTCGACGACGCGGACGCCGGGCTGCGCGAGCGCTGGCACGCCCCGTCGGCGGCGGACCGGTTCGACCGCGAGATCGTCGTGCCGTTCCCGCCGGAGTCGTCCGCCTCGGGCGTGGGCGACCACGCCGACCACGCGGCCCTCTGGTACCGCCGGTCGTTCTCGGTCCCGGCCGACCTCGGCGCGGGCGCGGGCGCAGACCGGCTGCTGCTGCACCTCGGCGCCGTCGACCACGAGGCCGACGTGTGGGTCGACGGCCAGCACGCGGTCCGGCACGAGGGCGGCCAGACCCCGTTCTCGGTCGACGTCACCGACCTGCTCGACCCGGCGACCGCGCCCGACGCGCACGTCGTCGTGGTGCGCGCGACCGACGACCGCACCGACGTCGAGCAGCCCCGCGGCAAGCAGGACTGGCAGCCCGAGCAGCACGCGATCTGGTACCACCGCACCTCCGGCATCTGGCGCACGGTCTGGCTGGAGCAGGTGCCGCCGGTCGCCGTGGCCGACGTCGCGTGGCGTCCCGACGTTCCCGGCGGCCGGGTGACCGCCCAGGTCCGGCTGCGCGCCACCGCGCCCGCGGGCATCCGGGTCCGGGTGCGGCTGACCCGGGCCGGCGAGGACCTGGGCGCGGCCGAGGTGCCGGTCGAGGGCTCCGTGGCCGACGTGTCCGTCGCGATCCCCCGGCAGGCCAACGGCCAGCTCTACGAGCGGCTGCTGTGGTCGCCGGACAGCCCGGTGCTGCTCGACGCGGAGGTCACCCTGCTCGCCGACGGAGCGGAGCTCGACCGCCTGGAGTCGTACTGCGGCCTGCGCTCGGTCGCGGTGCACGGCGGCACTCTGCTGCTCAACGACCGGCCGTTCTTCCTGCGGTCCGTCCTCGAGCAGGGGTACTGGCCGGAGTCGCACCTGACCCCGCCGAGCCCCGACGCCCTGCGCGCGGAGGTGCAGCTGACCAAGGACCTCGGGTTCAACGCGGTCCGGGTGCACCAGAAGGTCGAGGACCCGCGGTACCTGTACTGGTGCGACGCGCTCGGGCTCGCGGTGTGGTCGGAGACGGCCGGCGCGTACCGGTTCAGCGACGAGGCGGTCGCCCAGCTGACCCGCGAGTGGCTGGACGTCGTGCGCCGCGACGTCTCGCACCCGTCGATCATCGCGTGGGTGCCGTTCAACGAGTCCTGGGGGGTGCAGCACATCCCGCACGACCCGGCGCAGCAGGCCTACAGCCGGGCGCTCACCGACCTCACCCGCGCGCTCGACCCGACCCGCCCGGTCATCTCGAACGACGGCTGGGAGCACACGGCCTCCGACCTCCTGACCGTGCACGACTACGCCGACAGCGGCGCGGTGCTCGGCCCGCGGTACGCGGACGCGGCGGCGGTCGCGGCGACCCTCGACGGCGTCGGGCCGGCCGGGCGGCGGATGTGGGTCGGCGGCCCGGCCCCCGAGCCGGGCGCCATCCCCGTGCTGCTGACCGAGTTCGGCGGCGTCTCCTACGCACCCGGCGCGCCGGAGGGGTCGTGGGGCTACTCCGAGGCCCGGTCGACCGAGGACCTGGAGGCGCGGCTGTCCGACATCGTCGGGGCCGTCCGCGCGTCGACGGTGCTGCAGGGCTACTGCTACACCCAGCTCACCGACACCGGCCTCGAGACCAACGGCCTGTGCGACGAGCACCGGAACCCGAAGCTCCCGCCGGAGACCTACCGCCGGATCTTCGCGGGCTGAGCGCCGTCGCCCGCGCGGGGCTCCTCCTCGCGCCGCGCGGGCGTCAGCGTCTCCCACACCGGGCCGAACACCAGCCACGCCACCAGCACGAGCGTGGCTCGCGCCCCCCAGCCGAGCAGCACCTCGCGCTGCTGCGCCGCCGCCTCGCCCGCGCCGGAGGCGACCAGCAGCAGCACGCCGAGCACGGCCCACGCGACGGCCCAGGCCAGCAGCACCCGGAGCCACAGCGCCCACTCGTACCGGACCCGCACCGGCCCGTGCTTCGGCGGCCGCACCGGCTCGGGCCCGCCGAAGAACCGGTGCGCCACCCACGCGTCGACCGCGTGCACCGTCCGCTTCCCGAACGCGACCGTGAACCCGAGGTAGAGCGCCGCGAGCCCGTGGGTCCAGGTCGCCTCGCTGCCCCGGAGCAGGTCGCCGACCGTCGCGACCAGCAGCACCACCTCGAGCAGCGGCTCGCAGAGCAGCAGCACCGTCGACAGGCGGCGCCGCCGCAGCACGTAGCGCGCGACGACCGCCGCGGCGAGGAACACCCAGAAGGCGACCTCGCAGGCGACGACGAGCAGGGCGACGGGGTTCTCGCGCAGGGCGTCCATGCCGGGCAGCCTCGCGGCGGGGACGGGGCGCCGGCGTCGGCCGTCCGCACGATCCCGGCGGCGCGCGTCGTCCGTTCGGAGGACCCGCCGGGGCGGAGGTCCGTGCTGGGATGGCCGCATGCCTCCGCGACGACCCGCCCGGTGGCCGCGGCTCGACGACCGCGGCGTCGCCCTGGTGTACCTCGGCGTCGGCCTGCTGCTGCTCGGCCTCGGCGTGACGAGCACCGCCCCGGCGGCCGACGGCCCGGCGGCGGACGCGCTGCACGCCGCGCTCCTGGTCGCCGGCTGCGCGGCCCTCGCCGCCAAGCGCCGGCACCCGCTGGCGGTGCTGCTCGTGGCGACGGGCGCGTTCGCCGGGACCCTGCCCGTCGGCGGCTCGGTCGGCCTGCTGCTGGTGCTGTGGGACGCGCTGTACTCGGCCGGGATGCACCTGCCCGCGCGCGGGCGGCGCGGGCTCGTCGCCGTGGTGGCCGTGCTGACAACCGCGGCGGCGGTCGCCGGCGGCGTCCTCGGCGACGGCCTCCGCGACGCCGCCCAGGCGCTGCTGTTCGCCGCCGCGGTGCTGGTCACGCCGCTGTGGTGGGCGGCCGACGTCCGGATCCGCACGGAGTCGGCCGCGTTCGAGGCGCGCCGCGCCGCGCTGGAGCGGCGGCAGGCCGACCTCGCGCGGGCGCACGCCGCGGACGTCGAGCGGATCGCCGATCTCGACCGGGACGCCGCCGTGCGGGAGGAGCGCGCCGCGATGGCCCGCGACCTGCACGACGTGGTCGCGTCCCGGCTGTCGGCGATCGCGATCCACGCCGAGGCGGCGCTCGCCGGGGAGCCGGAGGCGGGGCGCGACCGGGCCGCGCTCGGCGCCGTCCGCGCGGAGGCGGTCGCGTCGCTCGCCGAGATGCGGTCGATGGTGCTCGTGCTGCGCGGGGGCGGGGGCGACCCGCCGGCCGGGGCGGCTGCCGGGCTGGACCGGCTGCCCGACCTGGTCGCCGACGCCGAGGGCCGCGGCCTGGACGTGCGCGTGTCCGCGTCCCCGCAGCCTGCGCTGCCCGCGGTGGTCGACCAGGCCGCGTACCGCATCGCGGGCGAGGCGCTGCGGAACGCCGCCGCGCACGGGCCGGCCGGGGGCCGGGTGGACGTGCGGGTGGCCGCGGGCGACGGCCTGCTGGAGGTGGAGGTCGTGAGCGCGCTCCGGCCGGCGGTCGACCCGGGCGCGGAGGGCGCGGACCCGGCCGGCAGCCAGGGCCGGGCCGGCCTCGGGTCCGCGACCGGGCTGCTCACCATGCGCGAGCGCGCCCGGTCCCTCGGCGGCGACGTGACCGCCGGCCCCGAGGGCGCTCGGTGGCGGGTGCGTGCGGTGCTGCCGCTCGCCGACGCCGCCCTTCCAGCCGCCGGGCGCCCGGCCGCCCCCGCCACCCGCACGGCGGCAGCCCGATGACGGTCCGCGTCCTGCTCGCCGACGACCACGGCGCCATCCGAGCCGGCCTGCGCCTCATGCTCGACCAGGCGCCGGACGTCACGGTCGTGGGCGAGGCCGCCGACGGCGCCGCCGCCGTCGCCAACGCCCGCGCCCTGCGCCCCGACGTCGTGCTCATGGATGTCCGGATGCCTGGCACCGACGGCATCGAGGCGACCCGCCGCATCGCCGCCGAGGGCCTCGGCGCCGTCGTCGCGCTGACCACCTTCGACCTCGACGAGTACCTGTTCGGGGTGCTGCGCGCGGGCGCCGTCGGCTTCCTGCTCAAGTCGGTCGGGGCGGCGGAGCTGGTCGAGGCCGTGCGCCGGGTCGCCGCCGGCGAGGGCGTCCTCGCGCCCGAGGTGACCCGCCGGGTGCTCGCCGCGTCGGTGTCTGCGCCCGAGGGCCCTGCTCCCGGCGCCGGCCCGGTGGAGCCGCCGCCCGGGCTCGACCTGCTCACCGCCCGCGAGCGCGAGGTGCTGGTGCTCCTCGCCGGCGGCCGGTCCAACCAGCAGGTCGCCGACGCCCTGACTGTCTCCGAGACCACCGCGAAGACCCACGTCAGCCGGGTGCTCGCGAAGCTGGGCTGCCGGACCCGGCTGGAGGCCGCCGCGGTCGCGCACCGCGCCGGGCTCGTGACCTGAGCCACACCTGCCCGCATTGCACCCCGTGCACGGTTGCACAGAGTGCACCCACGTGCCTACGGTCGTCCGCGTGACGACGGAGACGGCGGGGACGGACCGGCGGGCGGCGCTCAAGGCGCGGTCCCGGCGCGCGATCCTGGACGCCGCCGACGCCCTGATCGCCGAGCGCGGCACCGCCCAGTTCACCGTCGACGAGCTCGCCGAGCGCGCCGACGTGTCCCGGCGCACCGTGTTCAACCACTTCGGGTCGCTCGAGGACGTCGTCCTGTCCACCTGCACCGAGCGGCTCGGCGTGGTCATCGACCAGGTCCAGGCCGTCGCGAGCGCGACCCCGGTGGGCGACGGCACCCGGGCGTCGATGTTCGACGAGCTCGCGCAGACCCTCCGCGGCGCGGACCTGCCGCCCGCGATCACCTACCTGGCCGGCGCGCTCGGCCCGCTCGCCGAGGGTGACGACCCCCGGGCGAACATGCTGGCGCAGGAGGCGTTCTCCCGGGTCGCCGACCACCTCTCGGCCGAGCTGGTCCGCCGCTACCCGCGCGCCGAGCTGCTGGACGTCCGGCTGCTCGTCTCCTCCCTGGTGCACGGCGTCGCCGTCATCGCGATGCACTGGTGCACCACCACCGACCCCACCGCGCCGGACGCCCGCGCGCAGTGGGACGCCCTCGTCGACCGGCTCATCCAGAGCGTCCGAGCCGGGTACATGCCGGAGCACTGACGCCCCGCACTCCCACCACCACCGAGAGAACAGGGACCATGGCAGGACTCCTCTACCGCATCGGGCGCTTCTCGGCCCGCCGCGCCTGGGCCGTCGTGACGGCCTGGGTCGTCGTGCTCGCCCTGGCCGTCGGCGCGTACTTCGCGTTCGGCGGGCAGCTCACCTCCGCCGTCACCATCCCCGGCACCGCCACCGAGCGCGTGACCGAGCAGCTGGCCGACGAGTTCCCCGCCGCGAGCGGCGGCAGCGGCACGGTGGTGTTCCACACCGCCGACGACGCCCCGTTCACCGACGCCCAGCAGACCGCGATCAGCGACACGCTGGCCGGCCTCGCGGACGTCGACGGCGTCACGGGCGCCACCGACCCGTTCCAGACGACCGCCCAGCTCGAGGAGCAGCAGGCGCAGGTCACCGCCGGCCGCGACCAGATCGAGCAGGGCCAGGCCCAGCTCGAGGCGGGGCAGGCCCAGCTCGACGCCGGCCAGCAGCAGCTCGACGCCGCGCAGGCGCAGCTCGACACCCAGCGCGCGCAGGCGGAGGCCGCGGGCGCCCTCGCCGCGGTGCAGCCCCAGCTCGACGCCGGCCAGGCGGAGATCGACGCGCAGCAGGCGCAGCTCGACGCGCAGGCGCAGCAGCTGACCGACGGCCTCGCCGAGATCGAGACGCAGAGCGCCCAGCTCGAGGCCGGCGCCGACCTGCTGGAGCTGTCCTCCGGCATCCGCCTCGTCTCCGAGGACGGCACCGCCGCGGTCGGCACCATCGCGTTCGAGGACTCGCAGTTCGAGATCGCCCCGGAGACCAAGGAGGCCGTCGTCGACGCCCTCGAGTCCGCGGACCTGCAGGGCGTGGACGTCGAGCTGTCGTCCGACCTGACCCAGGAGATCCCGAGCGTGCTCGGCCCGGGCGAGGTCATCGGCGTGGTCGTCGCCGGCATCGTCCTGCTGGTCATGCTGGGCTCGCTGGTCGCCGCCGGCCTGCCGATCCTGTCCGCCCTCGTCGGCGTCGGCATCGGCGCGGTCGCCTCGCTGGCGCTGTCCGGCGCGGTCGAGATGCTGTCCGTCACCCCGGTGCTCGGCATCATGCTCGGCCTCGCGGTCGGCATCGACTACTCGCTGTTCATCCTCAACCGGCACCGCCGCCAGCTGCGCGACGGGGTCGAGCTCGAGGAGTCGATCGGGCTGGCCAACGGCACCGCGGGCAACGCGGTCGTGTTCGCCGGTACCACCGTCCTGGTCGCGCTGCTGGCGCTCAACGTCACCGGCATCCCGTTCCTGGGCCTCATGGGCACGGTCGGCGCCATCTGCATCCTCGTGGCGATCCTCATCGCGATCACGCTGACCCCGGCGCTGCTGTCCCGGATCGGCCTCAAGGTGCTGCCGAAGAAGCAGCGCGCGACGGTCGGCCACGAGGAGCCCGAGGCCGTCCCCACCACCCCGATGACGACCTCCCGCGCGGTGCTCACGCTGGTCGCTGGTGTGGCGGCGCTGCTGATCATCGCGATCCCGGCGCTGTCGATGCGGCTCGGCCTGCCGGACGGCTCCTCGGAGTCCCCGGAGTCGACCCAGTACCGGGCGTACCAGATCACCGCGGACAAGTTCGGCGCGGGCGTGAACGGCCCGCTGCTGGTCGTGGCGAACCTGCCGGACGCGGTGTCCGAGGAGGACCTGACGGCGGAGCAGGTCCGCATCGGGACCGAGCTCGCGGCGCACGACGACGTCGTGGCGGTCGCCCCGATCGGCGCCAACGAGGCCGGCACGATGCTCGCGTTCCAGGTCGTCCCGACCGAGGGCCCGAACAGCGAGTCGACCGAGGCCCTCGTGCACGCGCTGCGCGACTCGTCCCCGATCGAGGGAGACGTGGAGCTCGGCGTCGCCGGCACCGCGAGCGCCAACATCGACGTCTCCGAGAAGCTGTCCGACGTGCTGCCGGGCTACCTGGCGATCGTCGTCGGCCTGTCGCTGATCATCCTCATCATCGTGTTCCGGTCGATCTTCGTCCCGGTCACCGCGACGCTCGGGTTCGTCATGTCGCTGTTCGCCGGGTTCGGCGGCGTCGTGGCGATCTACCAGTGGGGCTGGCTCGGCTCGGTGTTCGGGGTGCACGACCCCAGCCCGGTGCTGAGCTTCCTGCCGATCATCGTCACCGGCGTGCTCTTCGGCCTCGCCATGGACTACCAGCTGTTCCTGGTGTCCGGCATGCGCGAGGCCTACGCCCACGGCGTCGACCCGCGGGTGGCGGTCCGGCGCGGTCTGCACGCCGGCCGGGTCGTCGTCACCGCGGCGGCGATCATCATGGCCTCGGTGTTCGCCGGGTTCATCTTCGCGGAGTCGTCGATCATCCGGCCGCTCGGCTTCGGCCTGGCGTTCGGCGTGCTGCTCGACGCGTTCGTGGTCCGCATGCTCCTGATCCCGGCCGTCATGCACCTGGCCGGCAGGTGGGCGTGGTGGATCCCGAAGTGGCTCGACCGGATCCTGCCGGACGTCGACGTGGAGGGCGCCTCGCTCGAGCGCAGCCACCCGCACCCGATGCACCGCACGTCGGCCGACCCCGACGAGGGCGTGCCGTCGGAGGGCGAGCCGGCGCACCGCGCCTGACCCAGCACGACCCCCGAGTGGAGCGTCCTGCCCGACACGCCCGGCGTGTCGCGGCAGGACGTTCCACTCGTCTCCGCTCGAGGCCCGGTCAGGCCGGGCGGGGCGGCGGGTCGAGGAGGCGGACCGTCAGCAGGGCCGCGGCCGCCGCGACCACCGCCGCCGGGGCCGTGTCCAGCCCCGCCCGGCCGACCAGCAGCGCCGCGAACATCACCGCGGACAGCAGCAGCCGGCTGGTCGCTGCCATCCCCGCAGCCGCCCCGACGGCCACCGCGAGCGTCGGCGACACGTTCAGCGCCGCCACGGCGACCGAGGCCAGCCCGACCCCGAGGAAGATCGCCGGGAAGATCGGCCCGCCGCGGAACCCGCCCCCCATGCTGATCCCGTAGGCGAGCCCCTTCGCCACCACGAGCACGAGCACGACGCCGACCGACTCCTCGGCCACCAGCGCCGGGATCGACGCCTGGCCGGAGAACAGGACGTCCCGCGGGTCGGCGCCGAGGGCCCCCGCCAGCAGGGCGAGCGCCCCGACCGCCGCCCCGGACGCGAGCAGCAGCGGCAGCCGGCCGACACGCGGCCCCGTCGACCGCAGCGCCCGGGCGAGCCGCCTGACCCCGGTGATCAGCGCCGCCGCGACCACCCCGACCATCAGGGCCAGCAGCAGCGACCCCGGCCGGACACGGTCGTACTCGGGGAGGTCGGGGACGGCGAGCCCGGTGACGGGCACGCCAGCCCAGTCGCCGAACCCCGTGACCAGCACGTACGCCACCGCCGCGGCCGCGAGCGGCGGGAGCAGCGCCGCGGCGGCCAGGGCCCCGGCCCCCGCCTCGAGCAGCATGACCCCGGCGACCAGCGGCCCGCCGAACAGCGTCGAGATCGCGCCCGACGCCCCGGAGACGCCGAGCAGCCCGCGCGCGCGGCCGGTGACGCCCGTCCACGACGTCATCCACACGCCGACGATGCCGCCGAGCGTCATCAGCGGCGCCTCCGGCCCCAGCACCACCCCGAACCCGAGCCCGGCCAGCGCCGCGAGGGCGACACCGCCCGCGGCGACCGGCGGCAGGGGCGTCATGCTCAGTCCCTCGACCGGGTCGTGCCCGCCGTCGCCCGGCAGCCGGCGCGCGGCCGCGACCAGCACCGCAGCGACCACCGGCAGCCCGAGCACCAGGTACCAGGGCGGCTCGTCGGTGCCGAGCGCCTCGGGGAGCTCGGTCCACAGCAGGTCCTGGAGCACGTGCACCGCGCCCACGAACGCGAACGCGACCACGCCGGCGGGCAGCCCGACCAGCGCGCCCAGCAGCGTCAACCGGGCCAGGTCCCGCGTCGGGACGGCCGCGACGTCGGTCGAGCCGGTGGCGGACACGCGGCCGACGCTAGCGACGGCCCTCGCGGGCGGGCGCCACCCGCACGGGATGAGCCCGCGCGTGGACCGCGGCGACGCGGCCTACGGTTTCCGGCGCCGCCACCGCCGATCGGCGTTGGGGCGCGCCGGAAAACCGTAGGCCGCGCGCGGTCGGGCCCGGGGCGGGTCCGACAGGGTCAGCCGACCGGCATCCACACCCGCATCGTCGACGGCCCGCGGTTGCCCCAGGCGTGGTACGGCACCAGGGGGACCTCGCGCGGCTCGTCTTCCCCGGCCTCCGCGGCCCGGTCGGCGTACGGCCAGTCCCCCTCGGGGACGTCGACCGTGCGCGCGCGCACGGTCACCGCGCCGTCGCGGGCCTCGGGCGCGATCCCGGTGTCGACCCGGGCCAGCCCGACGTCCGTCCCGAGGTCGACGGACTCCAGCGCGTACACCAGCGGCCCCGCCTCGACGGCGACCTGACCCCGGACGGCGTCGACCCGCGGGTCCGCGACGGTGAACCGCGGCGCGACGGGCAGGTCCAGCACGACGCTCCCGCCCGCCACCGGCCCGGCGACGGCCACGTACCCCGGCTCGACCGCTCGGCCGTCCACGGTGGCGCCCGCCGCCCACGACGGCACCCGCAGCGTGAGCGTCCACGCCGCCGGCGCCTCCTCGACCGACACGACCACGCGCCCGTCGTGCGGGTACCCGGTCCCGACCTGGAGGCGCACCGGCTCGCCGCCGACCGTCGCCGCGACGGTGCCCGCGGCGTACTGGTGCAGCTGCACCCCGTCGTCGTCCGTGCTGGCCACGTAGGCCGCGAGCGACGCGACGGTGCGGGTCACGTTCGTCGGGCAGCAGGACACGTGGAACCACGGCGCCCGCAGGCTGGACGACGCGCGCGGGCTGGCCACGTCCGGGTCCGGGACGTCGCCCGGCACCCGCTGCTGGAGGGGGTTCGTGTAGAAGAACGCGGTGCCCTCGGCCGACGGCGAGGCGGCGAGCACGTTGAACAGCGTGCGCTCGACGGCGTCCGCGTGCCGGGCGTCGCCGGACTGCAGCAGCAGCCGGTGGTTGGCCATGACCGACCCGATGCCGGCGCAGGTCTCCGCGTAGGCGCGGTCCGGCGGCAGCTCGAAGTCGAGGCCGAACGACTCCCCCTCGTGGTGCGCCCCCATGCCGCCGGTCAGGTAGGTGCGGCGCGCGAGCGCCGACCGGACCTGCCGGGTCACGGCCGCGAGCAGCTCGTCGTCACCGTCCTCGACCGCGAGGTCCGCGGCACCCGCGGCGAGGTAGAGCGCGCGGACGGCGTGCCCGCGCAGCGTGGTCGACTCCCGGACCGGCTCGTCGTCCTGGAAGTAGGACCGGCCGAGCTCGATGTCGTCGAGCACGCCGTGCCCCCGGCGGTCGACGAACAGCCGCGCCTGGTCCAGGTACCGGCGCTCGCCGGTGAGCCGGTACAGCTCCACCAGAGCGGGCTCGATCTCCGGGTGCCCGTCGACGCCCTGCCGGCCCTCCGGCCCGAAGACGTCGCACACGTGGTCGGCCGCGCGGATCGCGACCTGCACCAGCTCGTCGTCGCCGTGCGTCCGCGCCCGGGCCACGCCCGCCTGGATCAGGTGACCGATGCAGTACAGCTCGTGGCCCCACTCGGGGTCGGACCAGCGCGCGCCCTGGCCCGGGCGGCCGAACATCGTCGAGATGTACCCGTCCGGCTCCTGCGCGGCGGCGACCCGGGACGCGAGCGCCCGGAGCCGGCGGTCGAGGTCGGCGTCGCCGGTGCGGCCGACCTCCCAGGACATCGCCTCGAGCAGCTTGTAGATCTCGGAGTCGGAGAACTCGCGGCCGCGGCGGCCCTCGGGCAGCGTGCCGGCCGCGGCGAGGTCGAAGTTCCCGGCCCAGCCCATCTCCTCCACCCACCGCTCGGCGTGGGCGATCATCGCGGTCGCGTTGCGCTCCTGCAGCTCGCCCCAGAACCCGCCCTCGAGGCGGACCTCGTCGATGCCGAGCGGGCGCCAGCGGGCGGCGGAGGGGACGAGCGGGCGGCCGTGCTGCGCCGTGCGGTCGACGGTGGTCGTGGACGTGTCGGACATGTCGCCTCCAGGGCGCGGGCGGGCGGCGGTCACTTCACCGCGCCGACGGTCAGGCCGTCGCGCAGCAGCCGGTAGGTGCTGCTGAACACGACGAGGATCGGGATCGAGGTGAGCACGGCCAGCGCCATGAGCCCAGGCCAGTTGATGCCGAAGGCGCTCACCTGCTGCGCGAGCAGCGCGGACAGCGGGTACTGCCCGGGGGTCAGGTAGAAGTTCACGGCGTACAGGAACTCGCCCCACGCCAGCAGGAACGTCAGCGTGCCGACGGTGGCGACGCCGTTGCGGGCGACGGGCAGCACGACCGACCAGAACGTCCGGAGCATGCCCGCGCCGTCGATCGACGACGCCTCCTCGATCTGCGGCGGCACCGCCCGGAAGAACGGGCGCAGCAGCAGGGTGGCGAACGGGGTCAGCAGCGCGGCGTCGGCGAGCACCACCGCCATCGTGGTGTCGAGCAGCCGCCAGCCGGAGAACGCCTGGAACAGCGGGATGACGGTGGCCGTCTGCGGCATCATCTGCAGCACGATCAGCAGGCCGAGCGCCACCGTGGGCAGCCACCCGCGGGTGCGGGCCAGGCCGTACGCGGCGGGGATCGCGATCACCAGGACCAGCGCGGTGGTGCTGGTCGCGATGATCACGGACTGCAGCAGGGCCCGGAACAGGTCGCCGCTCAGCGCCTCGACGTACGCGGTGGTGACCGGGCGGAACAGGAACGTGCGGCTCGGGTCGAAGACGTCGTCCGACGACTTCACCGAGGTGAGCAGGATCCACAGGATCGGCACCCCGTACATCAGGGTGAGCAGGACCTTGGCGGCGACCGCCAGCGGGCCGGCCTTGACGCTCATCCGTCCGCCTCCTCGCGCTTGATGCTCCGGGCGTAGACCACGGCCAGGACCAGCACGCCGACCACGGCGAGCGCGGAGGTGGCCGCGCCGAGCCCGTAGTCGTAGCGGACGAAGGCCTGCAGGTAGCCCAGGAACGGCAGGGTGTTGGTCGCGGTACCCGGGCCGCCGTACGTCATCACGTAGATGAAGTCGAACGACCGGAACCCGTAGACCAGGGTGAGGATCAGCAGCACCAGCGTGGTCGGGCGGACCGACGGCACCATGATGTGCCGGATCTGCTGCCACTTGCTGGCGCCGTCGAGCTGCGCCGCCTCGAACACCTCGGGGTCGATCGTCATGAGCGCGGCCCGGAACACGAGGGTGTTGAACGGGATGACCGCGAACGCGTTGACGAACGCCACGGAGAACAGCGCCCAGTGCTGGTCGTAGAGGAACGGCACGGGGGTGTCGCGCAGGCCGGTGCTCGTGAGGACGGTGTTGATCAGCCCGGCGTCGTTGAGCAGGAACTTCCAGACCGACCCGTTCACCACCGGCGGCAGCGCCCAGACGAACACCATGAGCGCGAGCAGCCAGGCCGACCACCGGCCCGTGGTGCGCAGGGCGACCGCCGCGCCGAACCCGACGAGCATGCCGAGCACGGTCACCACGACGACGAACACCAGCGTGCGGCTGATCGCCGGCCCGGTCTGCCCGGTCTCGAAGCCGCGGCGGACGTTGTCGAGGCCGGTGAACACCCAGTCGGCGTTCAGGGTGGCGGCGGTGACCTGGCTGACCGCCATCCGGGCGAGCTGGACGAGCGGGTACAGGCTGAACAGGCCGAGGAACACGGCCGCGGGCAGCAGGAACACGATCCGGCTGCCGCCCCGACGACGCCGGGTCGTCGGGGCGGAGCCGGCCCTCGCCTGCCGCACGGGCGCGGTGGTGACGGGTGCGGACATGGCGGTCTCGTCAGCCGATCTGGCTCTTCAGCGCGGCGACCGCCTGGTCGGCCGCGGCCCGGGGCGCCTGCTGGCCGCCGATGACGGCGGACCAGGCCTGGCCGACCGTGAGCTGCACGTCCGCGACGGCGGCCGGCGGGATCGAGGCCGCCGGGTAGCTGGCGCCGAAGTCGGCGATCGTGCGGGCGAACGGGTCGAGCAGGTCGTTGCTCGTCACCACGTCGGCCTGTGCGGTGTCGGCGCGGGACGGGATCGAGCCGACCAGGTCGGGGGCCAGCTCCTGGCCCTTCGCGTCGAGGTACGTGCTCTGCAGGTACTCCCACGCCAGCTCCGGGTCGTCAGCGTGCGCGCCGATGCCCTCGCCCTCGCCGCCCAGGTACACCTGGCCGGTGTCGCCGAGCGGCAGCGGGACGACGCCGTAGGCGAAGTCGGCGTCGGACTCGGCGGTGCCGATCTGCCAGTTGCCGTTCTGCGCGAACGCCGTCTTCCCGGCCGCGAACTGCTGGAACGGCACCGTCTGGTCCCAGGTCACGGCCTCCTGCGTCAGCCAGCCGTTGTCGACCCAGCCGCGCACGCGCTCGAACCCGGACGCCAGCGCGTCGGCGTCGAGGTTCTCGTAGTCGAAGCCGGCGTCGCTGATCCACGGGTACGCCTGCCACTCGCCCTGCGACTGCGGCAGGCCGGACAGCGTGATGCCGCCGTACCCGGCGTCCTTCGCGGCGGCCATCGCGGCCTCGAGCTCGTCCATCGTGGTGGGCGGCTCGACCCCGATCTCGTCGAGGATGTCCTGGTTGTACCAGAGGCCCAGCAGGTTCACGTAGCCCTGCACGGCGTACAGCTGGTCGTCGACGCTGTGCAGGACCGAGTCGGGGAACTGGTCGGCGTCCGCGAAGTCCGCCCACTGCTCGTCGAGCGGCGCGAGCACGCCGCCGAGCGCGAGCGTCGCGGCCTCCGCGCCGTTGAACACGACGACGTCGGGGCCGGTGCCGGCGCCCGCGGCGGACACGAGCTTCGAGTTCATCTGGTCGTAGGGGACGTAGACGTTCTCGACGGTCGCGTCGTTCTCGGACTCGAACTTCTCCTTGTACGCGTCCATGAGCGCGACCTGGTTGGGGTCGGAGAAGTAGTGCCAGACGGTGACGACGCCGTCGCCCCCGCCGTCGCCCCCGGAGGTCGAGCCACCGCCGCCCCCGGCGCTGGTGCCGCCGGAGCAGGCGGCGAGCCCGAGCGCGCCCACGGCGGCCAGGGCGATGAGCGAGCTGCGTCGTGCGTTCATGCGGACCGGTCTCCTCGTCGAGTGCGGTCGGTGGCCGGGCATCGGTGCCGCGGCCATCGCTGGTGCGCCGCCCCGGACGAAAACACCCGAAACGGTTTTCGGGGACGCTAGCACCGGGGCGTCGCGGGCGTCAACGGGGTGCCGAGGTGCGACGTTTTCGTCGTACGCTGCGTCCCAGCACCAGGACAGGGGGCATCCATGAGCACCGACGCACCGGGCCGGCGCCAGGTGACGTTGCGCGACGTCGCGCAGCTCGCCGGCGTCTCGGTCGCCACGGCGTCCAAGGCGATCAACGGCAAGGCCGAGGTCAGCCCGGACACCCGGCGCCGGGTCCTCGACGTCGCGGAGCGGCTGTCGTTCACGCCCAACGCGCTCGCCCGGGCCATGCTCGACGGGCACACCGGCACCGTCGGCCTGCTGACGCACGACCTCGAGGGCCGGTTCTCGCTGCCGATCCTCATGGGCGCCGAGGACGCGTTCGGCGCGGGCCGGTCGAGCGTGCTGCTGTGCGACTCCCGCGGCGACGCCATCCGCGAGCAGCACCACCTGTCGACGCTGCTCGGCCGCCGGGTGGACGGCCTGATCGTCGTCGGCTCGCAGACCGACGCCCGGCCCCCGCTGGGCCGGGACCTGCCCGTCCCGGTGGTCTACACGTACGCGCCGTCGACCGACCCCGCCGACGCGTCGGTCGTCCCCGACAACGTCACGGCCGGCCGCATCGCCGTCGAGCACCTCCTCGCCACGGGCCGCCGCCGCATCGCGCACGTCTCCGGCGACATCACCTACGCCGCCGCCACCGACCGCGCCGCGGGCGCCGACGCCGCCCTGGCCGAGCACGGGCTCGAGCGGGTCGGGCCGGTGCGGTACGGCTCGTGGTCCGAGGCGTGGGGCCGCTCGTCCGTGGCGGCGATGCTGGAGCAGGACGTCGACGCCGTCGTCTGCGGCAGCGACCAGATCGCCCGCGGCGTCCTGGACGCGCTGCACGACCGCGGGGTGCGGGTGCCCGACGACGTCGCGGTGATCGGCTTCGACAACTGGGAGCCGATGATCGCCGGGTGCCGCCCGGCGCTGACGAGCATCGACATGAACTTCCAGCTCATGGGCCGGCGGGCGGCGGAGCGGCTGTTCGCGCGGCTCGAGGGCCGCGACCCGGGCGGGGTGGAGACCGTCACGCCGCGGGTGATCGTGCGGGAGTCGACGGGGGGCTGATCCGGGCCGCATCGGGTCTTGTCCCGCTCGCGGCGGCGCCGGTATGGTCCGGTCTATACCGGTCCACCCCGCGAAGGGACGCGTGCAATGGTGCAGGACATCCTTCAAGGCCTCGCCGACAACCTGCTGAGCCAGGTCCCGATCCTCATCGGCCTGATCGCCCTCGTCGGGCTGCTGCTCCAGCGCAAGCCGGCCGAGGACGTCATCGGCGGCACCCTGCGTGCGGCCATCGGCGTCGTCATCATGACGGTCGGCATCGACGTGTTCGTCGGCGGGCTCGCGAGCTTCCAGGCGATCGTCTCCAGCGCCGTCGGCGTCGAGCCGCCCGCGGCGACCACCACGCTCGACGACTTCCTCGCCGGCCCGGGCGCCGCAGCCCCGCTCATCATCGCGGGCGGCTTCGTGCTGCACCTGGTCCTGGTGCGGCTGTTCCGGTCGGCTCGGTACGTGTACCTGACCGGCCACCTCATGCTCTGGATGAGCATCGTCGTCGCCGCCTGCTTCGTCGAGGCGTTCGGCGACCTCGACCGGTGGGCGCTCGTCGGCGCGGGCTCGGTCGTGCTCGCCTGCTACTTCACGCTGCAACCGCTCTGGATCGCCCCGCTGATGCGCCGGGTGATGGGCCACGACCAGTTCGGCCTCGCGCACACCACGTCGACGCTCGCGCTCGCGACCGGGTACGGCGCGAAGGCGCTCCGGCTGGGCGACCCGGTGAAGCACGACACCGAGAAGCTGCGGATGCCGCGCGGCGTCGCGTTCCTCAAGGACATGAACGTCGCCACGGCGCTCGTCGTCGGCGTCATCATGCTCGTCGCGCTCGCGTTCGCCGACCCGGAGACGGTCGCCGCGGTGGCGGGCGAGGACCTCGCCCCGTTCGCCTGGGGCGTCATGCAGGCGCTGCGGTTCGCGGGCGGCATCGCGATCCTGCTGTTCGGCGTCCGGATGTTCCTGGCGGAGATCGTCCCGTCGTTCAAGGGGATCTCGGACAAGCTGCTGCCGGGCTCGCGCCCCGCGCTCGACATCCCGGTGATCTTCCCGAAGGCCACGACGGCCGTCATGGTGGGCTTCCTCGCCTCGACCGCCACCTTCCTGGTCCTGCTCGGGGTGTTCGCCGCGGCGGGCTGGTTCGTCCTCGTGCCGCCGATGATCATGCTGTTCTTCGGCGGCGGTGCCGGCGGCGTGTTCGGCAACGCGGTCGCCGGCTGGCGCGGCGCCGTGTTCGGCGGCGTGCTGAACGGTGTCGTCCTCGCCGTCGGGCAGTGGGTGTTCTGGGGCGTGTTCTCCGGCACCGCGCCCGAGCTCGCGACCCTCGCCGACCCGGACTGGTACGTCGTGTCCGCGGTGCTGGTCGCCGCCGGCGGCGTCCTGGAGCCGCTGGGCGCAGCCGCGGTCTGGGTCATCGCCGGCGCCGTGCTCGCCGCCTCCGTCGTCGTGCTCGCCGTCCTGGGCCGGCGTGCCGCCCGCGCCGAGCGGCTCGCCGCCGCGGCGCCCGCCACGGCCGACGACGACCTGGTCCGTCCCTGATCCGGGCGCGCCCCGCCGCGCCGCACCGTCCCCGACCCGAGGAGCCTTCGATGCCCGACCGTCCCGTCCCCCTGACCGTGCTCGCCGTCTGCGGCCTCGGCATGGGCACCAGCCTGATCCTGCGGATGACCTGCGAGACCGTGCTCCAGCGCCTCGGCGTCGAGGCACGGGTCGACAACACGGACCTGTCCACCGCCAAGAGCCAGTCCCCCGACGTGCTGGTCGGCCAGGGCATGCACATGGACGACCTGGCGGGCGTCGCCACCGTCAACGTCGTGGTGCACGACTTCGTCGACGACCAGGCCCTGGAGCAGCGGCTGCGCCCCGCGCTGGAGGAGGCGGGATGGCTGTGACCGCCGCCCCGACGCGCGCCCGGCACGTGCCGGCGGCGCAGGACTGGTCCGACGCGGTCCGGTTGGCGGGCGACCTGCTGGTCGACCTCGGCGTCGCGGAGCCCGGATACACCGAGGCCTGCGTGGCGTCGGTGCGGGAGCGAGGGCCCTACATCGTGCTCGCGCCCGGGCTCGCGCTCGCCCACGCCCGCCCCGAGGAGGGCGCGACCGGTACCGGCATCACCCTGGTCCGGCTGGGCGAGCCCGTCGTGTTCGGGCACCCCGCCAACGACCCCGTCGACCTGGTGCTCGCGTTCGCGACCGCCGACGCCGAGGAGCACCTCGACGTGCTGCGCGCGCTCGCGACGGCGCTGGGCGCGGGGCTCGCCGCCGACCTCCGGGCGGCGCCGCCGGACCGGCTCGCGGACCTGCTGGCCGGGGCGGTGGCGCCGTGACCGACGCCGTGGCGGACTACGCCGCCCTCGCCGACAGGCACCTGCGCCGGGTCGCCGCCGAGAACGCCGACGCGGTGCGCGCGGCCGCCGGGGTCGTCGTCGACGTCGCCCGTGCGGGGCGGGTCCTGCACACCGCCGGGGCCGGGCACTCGCTCGCCGGGGTGCTGGAGACGTTCTTCCGCGCGGGCGGGCTCCCGTTCGTCAACCCGCTGTGGCACCCGGACGTCCTGCCCCTCAACGGCGCCGCGGCGTCCACGGACGCGGAGCGGCGCCCCGGCCTGGGGGCGCGGGTCGCGGCGGACGCGGGCATCCGGGCAGGCGACGGGCTGGTGGTGTTCTCCAGCTCCGGCATCAACCCGTACCCGGTCGAGATCGCCCAGGCCGCCCGCGCCGCCGGGGCCCGGGTCGTCGCCGTGACCTCGGTCGCGGCGTCCGCCGTGGCGCCGCTGCGCGCGGGTCGCCGCCTCGCCGACCTCGCCGACGTCGTGCTGGACACCGGCACCCCTCCCGGCGACGCCGCCTGGCCGCCGGACGACCCGCGCACCGCCCCGCTGTCCTCGCTCGCCAACGCCCTGTGCTGGAACCTCGTGCTGGTCGCGGCGCTCGACGCCGAGCCCGACCTGCCCACCTGGCGCAGCGCGAACACGGGTGCCCCCGCGGACCACAACGCCCGGCTGCAGGAGCGGTTCCGCGCCCTCGTGCCGTCGATCTGAGCGCGAGCGGACCCCGGGGAACCCGCGGCGCGCCCCCGACCTGCACAATGGGCGACGCCGACGGGAGCAGCCGTCGACCGCACCGGAAGGACAGCCGTGACCCCTCTGACCCGCGAGGTCGTCGGCGCGCCGCCGCCGTCGGTGGCGAAGTACGCGTGGCTGAAGTCGGTGCTGGTCGAGCACATCGACCGCGACCTCGCGCCCGGCGACCCGGTGCCGTCGGAGCGCGAGCTCGCCGACGGGCTCGACATCTCGCGGATGACGGCCCGCCGGGCGCTCTCCGAGCTCGTCGACGAGGGCCGCATCCGCCGGGTGCCGGGTCGCGGGTCCTTCGTGAACGAGCCGACGATCCGGCTGCCCATCCAGCTCACGTCGTTCAC
Source organism: Cellulomonas sp. PS-H5 (assembly GCF_019265565.1). Taxonomy (NCBI): domain Bacteria; kingdom Bacillati; phylum Actinomycetota; class Actinomycetes; order Micrococcales; family Cellulomonadaceae; genus Cellulomonas; species Cellulomonas sp. PS-H5. The sequence goes on along the minus strand of NZ_JAHVCI010000014.1, from coordinate 38,846 downwards.
GCACGACATGCAGCAGCGCGGCTACTCCTCCGGGGCGCGCACGCTGGAGGGCGGGCTCCTCGCCGCGGACGACTGGCTGAGCAGCGTGCTCGACGTGCCGCGCGGCCACCCCGTGCTGCGGATCGTCCGGCTGCGCACCGCCGACGGCCAGCCCGTCGCCCTGGAGCGGGTGCACCTGAACGCCGACGTCGTGCCGGGGCTGGCCGACGTCGACCTCACCGACCGCTCCCTCTACTCCGTGCTCGCGGAGCGGTACAGCATCGTGTTCGACGGGGGCCGGCAGATCATCACCGCGCGCCTCGTCGACCCCGGGGACGCCGTGCACCTCGACCTGCCGGAGGGGTCGCCGGTGCTGCACCTGGTGCGGACCTCGACGTGGCGGGGTCGGCTGCTGGAGTACACGGTGTCCGCCTACCGCGGCGACCGGTACGAGCTGAGCAGCGCGCTGTAGCGCTCCGGTCGCCGACCAGCCGGTTCACCGCCACGCAGGGTGGTGTGAGACAGTGCGTCTCCCCCCCAGCAGCCGGAGGAGCCCCGATGACCGCGTCGACCGATGTGGACCCCACGTCCTCGTACCTCGTCGCCTACGCGGAGGAGGCCGCCGCGCGCGTCGGCGTGCCGACCGAGTGCAGCATCATCCTGCGCAACCACCACCTGCTCGACCAGGTCGCGAGCAGCGGCGAGCGGGCCGCCCGCTGCGACCGCGCCGAGGTGACCTCGGGCGAGGGACCGTGCGTCGTGGCGATCCAGCAGCTCCGCGGCGAGCTGGTCCCCGACGTGCTGGCCGAGGAGCGGTGGCCGGAGTGGCGCGCGGCCGCGACCGAGGCCGGGTTCCGGTCGGCCGCCGCGCTGCCGGGGCAGGTCGACGCCGACACGACCGTCGCGCTGAACCTGTACTCCGACGCCGTCGACCCGTGGGACCGCGACGTGCTGGTCCGGATGGACCGGTTCGTGCAGGAGGTCGCCGAGGCGATCCGGACCCGGGGCCTCACCGCCTGACGACCGCGGGGCGTCAGCCCTGCAGCCGCCGCGCGAGCATCGCCTTCGACTGCTCCGCGCCCTTGCGGCTCTCGTGCTGCGCCCGCCGGAAGAACTCCGCGAGCTCCGCGTCCCCCGCCCGGTCGGCGTCCTGCGCGTACTGCTCCAGCCGGAGGACGTTGCTCAGGCACGCCTCCGCGAACCAGATGAGGTTGTAGTCCTTGTCCGGGGTCCCGGTGGTGCCCCCGGTCTCGCTGCTCGACATGATGACCCCCTCGTCACGCGACGGCCGCGTGCGACCCACGGTAGGCGCCGCCCTCGCGCCCCGCGAGGGCGGCGCCGCGGCCTGCGGTGATGCTCCCCGGTCGCCGGTCGCGGCACCCGTGCCTAGCGTGGCCGCATGACGAGCACCCCCGACCCGGACCCGGAGAACACGCCCGGCCTCGAGCCCGGCGGCGGCGTCGCACCCGGCGACACCCCGCCCGGCGAGTCCAGCACGTCCGGCGCGGCGTTCCAGGAGCCGGACCTGCCGAGCCGCCGCACGAACTGGCTGGTGTACGTGCTGATCGGGGTGGTGGTGGTCTTCGCGCTGCTGCTGTTCGTCGGGTACGTGGTGGGGCTGCTGGGCTGACCGGGCGGTTCGCCGCGAACCGGGCCCGGGAGCGGCTGCCCGGCCGGTAGCGTCCGGGGCGGGCCGCCCGCGCGGGGCGGACACGACCCCGAGGAGCACCGGTGCCGAGCGACCCGACCGCGCCCGTCCCGCCTGGGTACGGGCCGCCGCCGCCCGGCTACCGGCCGCCCCCGCCGCCCGGGTACCGGCTCCCGCCGCCCGGCCACCGGCCGCCCCCGCCCGGGTACGGCGCCCCGCCGTGGGGCCCGCCGCCCGAGCCGGGCGTCGGCGACGCCCTGCGGTTCGGCTGGGAGGCCGTCCGCGTGCGCCTCGGCACCGCGATCGGCCTGTTCGCGGTGCCCGTCGTCCTGCTGATCGCGGGGGTGGCCGCGGTCTACGTCCCGGTGCTGGCCTTCATGGTCGACGACCTCCGCGCCCAGGCCGAGGCGCAGGCCGCAGGCGCCCGGGCCGGTGCGGAGGTGATCGGGACGAGCTGGGGCGTCACGCCCGCGACGCTCGTCGGGCTGCTCGCCGCGATCGTCGTGCTGCAGGCGGTCACGATGCTGGTGCAGGTGCTCGGGGCGCGGTTCGGCCTCGCGCTGGTGGACGGCCGGCCGTTCGGCGCGCGCGAGTTCTGGACGCCGCGCGGGCTCGGGCGCCCGGTCGCCACCGCGCTGCTGCTCGCGGTCCTGACCGGGGTCGGTCTGCTGCTGCTCTACCTGCCCGGCCTGGTGATCGCGCTGCTCGGGCAGTACGCGGTGTACCTGTCGTTCGACCGCGGGTTCGGGCCGGTCGCGGCGATCCGGGAGAGCGCCCGGCTCGCGAGCCGGCACCTGGGGACGACGATCCTGCTGGTGCTCGCCGTCGCGCTCCTCGGGTCGGCCGGGTCGATGGTGTGCCTCGTCGGGCTGGCGCTCGCCTACCCGGTGGGGTTCGCGACGACCGCCTGGCTGTACCGGCGGCTCGACGGCCTGCCGACCCGCCACCTCGGGAGCCCGGCGTCCTGACGCCGGGACCGGACCGGCGCGACGTCGGCACCCTCGCCGCTGTCAGACGCAGTTCCGCGCGGCCCGCGCGGCCAACACCGAGGTGATGCGGCTGTACTGGTCGATCGGCCACGACATCCTGGACCGTCAGGAGGTCCGCGGATGGGGTTCGCGTGTCGTGGAGCGGCTCGCCGCCGACCTCGAGCGCGAGTTTCCCGAGCAACGCGGTTGGTCGCGCGCGAACCTCTTCTACATGCGGAGAGCCGCCAAGGCGTGGCCCACCGAGCCCGACGTCCAACAAGCTGTTGGACGATTGCCGTGGGGCCACGTCACCGTGCTGCTCGACCGCCTGAAGACCCGGGACGACCGCGACTGGTACGCCGCTCGGGCCGTCGACGAGGGCTGGTCGCGCAGCGTGCAACTGCACCACATCGCCGTCGGCCTCCGGTCGTCGTGGCCGACTACCAGGGCCTCCCGGCGGACGCCCGGGCCGCGCTGCCGTCGGCCGGCGAGCTGCAGGCCGTCGTCGACGCCCAGCTGCACGGTCCGCCGCGTACGAGGGCGGCGTCCCGCTAGGCGGGTCCCGTCGCCGGCCCGGGCTCCGCCTCCGTCCCGGCACCCTCCGTCCCCAGGCCGGGGAACCGGTCGTGCCCGTGCAGGTACCGCACCATCGTGTTGAGCGTCGCGGCCACCGGGACCGCGAACAGCGCGCAGACGATCCCCGCCGCGATCGATCCGGCGCTCACCACCAGGAGCACCGCGACCGGGTGCAGGGCCACCGCGTGCCCCATGAGGAACGGCTGCAGCACGTTGCCCTCGACCTGCTGCACCAGCAGCACGACCCCGAGCATGAGCAGGGCGGTCACCGGGCCCTGCGCGACGAGCGCGACCAGCACCGCGATCGCACCGGTGCTCACGGCGCCCACGAACGGGATGAACGACGCCATGAACACCAGCACGGCGATGGGCACCGCCAGCGGCACGCCCAGCAGCGCCGCACCCACGCCGATGCCCACCGCGTCCACGGCACCGACCAGGATCTGCGTGCGGGTGTAGGCCGCGAGCGTGACGAGCCCGCGCCGGCCCGCCTCGTGCACCCGGGGGCGGACGGCACGGGGCAGGAGGCCGACCGTCCACGCCCACATCGGCCGGGCGTCCCGGACGAAGAAGAACGCGCAGAACAGCGCCATCACGGCGCCGGCGAGCACCTGGCCGATGGTGAGCGTCGCCGACCACGCCCCCGTGAGCAGCGTCCCGGCGTTGTCGCGGAGCGCCGCCTGTCCCTGCGCCACGAGGGCGTCGATCCGGTCCACCTCCAGCCCGAGCGGCCCGTCCGACAACCACGCCAGCGCCTGGTCGACGCCGGCGAGCGCCTGCTCGGCGAGGTCCCCGAGGCCGGTCGCGATCGACCGTCCGGACAGCACCGCCAGGGCCGCTCCGACCGCCACGAGCCCGAGCACGCCGGTCAGAGAGGACAGCCACGACGGGAACCGGGCGCGGCGCTCCAGCCAGCGCGCGAGCGGGGTGAGCAGGACGGCGAGCAGCAGGCCCACCGCCACCGCGACGACGACCACCCGGAAGACGTCGACCAGCCACAGCCCCACGGCGGCCGCCCCGGCGACCGCCAGCACCCGCCACGACCACGCGGCCGCGGCGCGGACCGACGGCGGGACGGGGTGCTGACCGGGTGCGGACCCCGCCGTCACCCGCGCGCCGCGACGGCCGCGGCGACCAGGTCCGTGAGGCTCCCGGGCTCGGTCCAGTCGTCGACCGGCACGCCGTCGACCAGGATCGTCGGCACCCGGACCTCCGCCAGGTCGAGCGCGGCCTGGTGCGTCGCGGCGGCGACCCACGGCGCGAACACCCGGGACGTCGCCGTGCGCTCCTCGGTGCCGCCGCCCGGGGTCGTCACCTCGTACGGGGTCGGCCGCACCGCGGTGAACCGCTCCGCGACGCCCGCCGGCACGCCGGCCTCGACCGCGATCCGGGCGATCTCCTCGTCGGGCAGGCCCGCAGGCTGGTCGGTGGGCGGCTGGGCGGCCATCAACGCGTGCAGCACGTCGACGTAGTGCTCGGGGGACTCGTCGGCGACGAGGGCCAGCGCGTTGACGACGCGGGTCGAGTACGTGCCGCCGAACCGGGCGTCCAGGAACGCGAGCGGCCGGTGCACGACGGTGACGCCGCCCTGGTCGACCAGGTCCATCAGGGCGTCCGAGTACTGCTCGTCGAAGCGCTGGCACCAGGGGCACCACGGGTCGGCGTACACGTCGACGACGACGTCGCCCGGGCCTGCGACGCCGACGCCCGCCTGGCTGATCGGGATGCCGCCGGCCGCGTCGGCCGCGGCGGGCGCGGTGACGTCCGCGAGCGCCGGGGCCACCACGCCCTCGGCTCCGCCGCCGTACCCGACCTGGTCGCCGTCGTCACCGGGTGCGTCCGCGCCGCACGCGGCGAGCGGCAGGGCGACCAGGCAGGCGACGAGCGCCGCGCGCAGCGCCCGGGCGAGGCCGGACGGGGTGCGGCGCGAACGGGCGCGTGCCGGCGTCGGACGAGTCGTCATCTGGCTGACTCCTTCGGGTGTGCCCCCCTCGAAGTGTCCGCACCAGGGTCGCACGGGTCGACCGCCCTCCCCCGCCCCCTAGGTCCCGGTCCCGTGCGGGGCCGGGAGGCCTGCCCGGGATCTCCACGGCTCCCGCGCACCCCGTCCGCGCGCGCGTCCCGGGCGCGGCGGGGACGATGGCCGGGGCGGCGCGTGCGGCGCCCGCACCCGCCCGCACCCGCCCGCAGCCGACCGCACCGCCCCGACGACGGGAGGACCGATGCGCTGCACACGGCTCGCCGCGGCCGCCGCCCTGCTCGCGGTGGTCCTCGCGACGGCCTGCAGCCCGCCCGCCGCCGAGCCCGCCGACCCGGGGCCGCCCGCGGCGCCCGCGACGCCCGCGGCGCCGGGACCAGCCGCTACCCCGGGCGCGGCCCCCGAGGACGTGCTGACAGGGCTTGACGTCCCGTGGTCGGTGGCCTTCCTCGGTGACACGCCCCTGATCAGCACGCGCGAGCGCGCCGAGGTGCTGGAGCCGGCCGCCGACGGCGGGACCCGCGTCGTCGGCACCGTGCCCGACGTCGCCCCGTCCGGCGAGGGCGGCCTGCTCGGTCTTGCGGTCGCCGACGGGTACCTCTACACCTACGCGACCACCGCCGACGGCAACCGCGTCGACCGGTTCCCGCTCGAGGGCGACCCCGGCGCGCTGCGGCTCGGGCCGCGCGAACCGGTGCTCGACGGCATCCCCGCCGCGTCGAAACACGACGGCGGCCGGATCGCCGTCGGGCCCGACGGGATGCTCTACGTGGGCACCGGCGACGCCGGGCAGAGGGACGCGGCGCAGGACCCCGGGTCCCTCGCGGGCAAGATCCTCCGCGTCACCCCGGACGGCGACGTCCCCGCGGACAACCCGTTCCCGGGCTCGCCGGTGTGGAGCCTCGGCCACCGCAACGTCCAGGGCCTCGCGTGGTCCGACGACGGCACGCTGTACGCGACCGAGTTCGGCCAGGACACCTGGGACGAGCTCAACGTCATCACCCCGGGCGCGAACTACGGCTGGCCGGTGGTCGAGGGGGTCGCCGGGCGGGAGGGGTACGTCGACCCGGTCCAGCAGTGGACGCCCGACGCCGCTAGCCCCAGCGGCGTGGCCTTCCTCGACGGGACGCTCTACGTGGCGAACCTCAAGGGCTCGGTGCTGCGCGCGGTGCCGGCCGCGGAGCCGGGCACGGCCGTCGACCTGTTCGCGGGGACCTACGGGCGGCTGCGGGACGCGGTCGCGTCGCCCGACGGGTCGCTGTGGCTGGTCACGGGCAACACCGACGGCCGCGGCACCCCGCGCACGGGCGACGACCGGATCCTGCGCGTGCCGCTCCGGTAGGCCCGGCGCGACCTCAGCAGGGACGGGTCGAGGCCGGCACCCGGGGGTGCCGACCTCGACCCGCTGCCGTCGCCGGCGGTGAGCCGGCTCAGCTCGCCGGCGCCTCCGCGTCCACGCGCGTCGCCGCGCGCGGCCCGCCCGGCGTGCCGCCGCCGGAGCGCCGCTGCCGCACGAGCTTCCGGGTCACCAGGACGACCGCGCCGACCAGCAGCAGCCCGACGAGGACGTCGGCCGCGTACAGCGCCCACTTCCACGGCGGGGTCACGGCGACAAGGCGGCTGTCGGCGGCGAGGCCGTTCATCGCGTTCGACGCGGTGACGGCGTAGCCGATGTTGTGCGCGGCGCGCCGCATGTCGGCCACGACCGAGGGGGTCATCTGGTCGTCGGTCAGCTTCCAGAGCGTCGCGTCGGTGTTGAGCCACAGGTCGGTGCCGGCGTCGAGGCCCGCGCGCAGGTCCTCGTAGGCGAACACGTCGAACGAGGCCTGGTCGGTGACGACGACGCCCTCGAAGCCCCACTCGTCGCGCAGCGCGCCGGTCATCAGCCCGGCGTGCGCGCCGCTCCAGGTCGCCCCGAGGCGGTTCATCGACGCCATCATGCCGCGGGCGCCGCCGTCCCGGACGGCCATCTCGAACGGCGCCAGGTAGAGCTGGCGGACGGCCTGCTCGTCGGCGAACGTCGCGAGCCCGATGCGGTCGGTCTCCTGGTCGTTGAGCGCGAAGTGCTTCATGAAGACGAGCACGCCCTTCGACTGCGCGCCCTCGACGACCGCCGCGCTCATCGCGCCGGACAGCACCGGGTCCTCGGAGTAGTACTCGAAGTTCCGGCCGCTGTACGGCGAGCGGTGGATGTTCGCCGCCGGTCCGTACCAGCCGGCGACGCCGAGGTCGAGGGAGTCCTCCCCGATCGCGGCGCCGAACTCCTCGGCGAGGGCGTCGTCCCAGGACGAGGCCAGGACGATCGCCGGCGGGTAGCCCATGCCGCCCTGGCCGCCGACGAGCGTGTCGGAGATGCCGGCGGGGCCGTCCTTGTCGACGGTCGCGGGCAGCTGGATCGAGTCGACGCGCTTGGTGGCGTAGCCGCCGATCCGGGTGAGCTCGTCCAGCTCGGTCACGGTCATCTGGTCGAGCAGCGCGTCCCACGACGGCGAGTCGTAGGGCTCGCCCACCAGGGTGGCGGCGGACAGCTCGCCGTACTCCTCGCTCACGGTCCCGGTGGCCGGCATCTCGGCGTCCGGGTCCTCGACGTCCGGGATCTCCAGGTCCGCGAGCAGCGCGTCGGGGGCCTCCCAGGCGCCGCCGGCGTAGGTGGTCGGCCAGGTGCCGGTCCAGTCGGATCGGCTCAGGTAGGTGAAGGCCTCGTCGTAGGTCCGCAGGTCGACGTCGTCGAACTGGTTGGTCACCGACGCGCCGGTCTCGGCGGACACCGCGTACGTGGTGGCGTCGAGGGCGTCGACGGTCGTCGACCAGGCGAACGCCGCGTCGCCGTCCGCGTCCATGCCGTCGGCGGTGGTGAGGCCCTTGGCGGCGAGGATGTTGTTGAGCGCGACGTGCGCGTCGGTGCCGGCGGCCAGGTAGTGGTCGCCCGCGTCGACGACGTAGGTGCCGGCGCCGTCGGCGTCGTAGGACTTCATGAGCTCGCGCGGCACCTCGACGGTGACCGTCTCGGACGCACCCGGCTCCAGGGACCCGGTCTTGGCGTACCCCGCCAGCTCGACGGCCGGCTTCTCGACGCCGTGCTCGCGGTCGACGTCCGTGTACGGCTGCTGCAGGTAGACCTGCACGACGTCCCGGCCCGCGACGTCGCCGGAGTTGGTGACGGTGACCGCGACCTCGAACGCGTCGTCGCCCTCGGTCACGGCGTAGTCCGACCAGTCGAAGGTCGTGTACGACAGGCCGTAGCCGAACGGGTACTGCACGGCGGTGGCGTAGTCGAAGTCGCCCACGCCCGCGGCGCCGAGGACCGCGTCCTCGTACCGGGTCTCGTAGTACCGGTACCCGACGTACACGCCCTCGGCGTAGACCATGTACTTGTTCCCACGGTCGACCTCGGAGTTCGTGAGGTCGTACGAGCCCAGGTTCGCGATGCTCGGGGCGCTCGTCGAGTCGTAGGCGTAGGTGTCGACGAGCGCGCCGGACGGGTTCACCGCGCCGGTGAGCACCTGACCGACCGCGGCGGCACCGGTCTGGCCGAACGAGCCGACCCAGAGAGCCGCGCTGACCGGGTACTCCTCGAGGAAGCCGAGCTCGACCGGGTTCTGCGTGTTCAGCAGGACGACGACGGTCTCGAAGTCGTCCGTGACCGCCGCCAGCAGGTCGCGCTCGTCGGCGGTGAGCTGGAGGTAGGTGCCGTCGCCGGCGTCGCCGGTCGCGATCAGGTCCTTGCTCTCGCCGCCGGAGCGGCCGAGCACGACCACCGCGGCGTCGGCGTAGTCCGCGTACGACGCGCGGACCTCGTCGGTGTAGACGCCCTGCGGGACCTCGTTCACCGCGAAGGCGCCCTCGCCGTACACGTCGGGCGTGGTCTTGCGGTAGTCCTTGCCGGCGCCCGACTCGTAGAAGTCCCACAGCGTCGGGTTGACCTCGAACCCGGCGTCCGCGAACGACTGCTCCAGCGTGACGGCCTTCGACGTGTCGACGGAGCCGGCGCCGCCGCCGCCGTAGACGGGGTCGACCGCGTCCTGGCCGAACACGCTGATCCGCGCGCCCTCGGCCAGCGGCAGGGACCCGTCGTTCTCCAGCAGGGTGATGCCGCCGGCGGAGATCCGGGTGCCGACGTCGGCGAGGTGCGCCTGGCGGTCGTCGTCGGACGTGAAGTCGGAGGTGAAGTACTCGGCGTCGGTGCCGTCGGCCGAGACCACCTTCTGGGTGGGCTGGTCGAGGTAGACCGAGATCAGGTCGGAGTACTTCGTGGCGTAGGCGTTGCCGACGACGAGCCCGCCGGCGAGCGCGGCGCACAGGACGTACGCGCCGACCGCGACGGGTGTCGACAGCCGCCTGGGCTGCTTCGTGGACATCGATGGCCTCATCTCTCACGGGTCGTCGACTGCGACGCCCTGGGGTGCGCGGCGATCGAAGCACCGGGACCGGGCCGGGCCCGGGGCCGGGGAACAACTCGCGTCCCGCGGCGCACAACCTGTCGCGCGTCAGGCGCCCCGGGCCGCCAGCCGGTCCGTGAGGGCGGCGAGGAACGCGGCGCGGTGCGGGCGGCTCACCGGCACCTCGCGCCCGGTCACCAGCCGGCAGGTCGCCTGCCGGACGGCCACGACGTGCCGGAGGTTGACCAGGTAGCCGTGGTGGCAGCGGAAGAAGCCGTGCGGGGCGAGGTCGCGCTCGCGCTGCTTGAGCGGCCCGGCGACGGCGTACCGCCCGTCGAGCGTGTCGACCACGACTCGGCGCCGGGACGCCTCCAGGCAGACGACGTCGGCGGTGCTCAGCCGCAGCGGGCCGTCCTCGGTCACCAGGTCGACCGTGGCGTCCGCGCGGGACCGCGCGCGCTCGACGGCCCGGTCGAGCTCGCGCGCCAGCGCGTCGTACGACACCGGCTTGAGCAGGAAGCCGAGAGCGCCGACCGCGTAGCCCCGGACCGCCTGCGCCGCCGCGTTCGTGACGAACACGATCGCGACGTCGGGGTCCCGGCGGCGGACCAGCTCGGCCGCGCCGACACCGTCGAGCCCCGGCATCTCGATGTCGAGGAGCAGCAGGTCCGTGCCGGGCCGGTACCCGGCGACGAGGCCCGTCCCGTCCACGTGCCGCCGGACGTGCAGCGGGACGCCGCGCTCGGCCTGGTACCGGCGCAGCGCGGCGGTCAGGCGCTGCGCGGCGACGTCCTCGTCCTCGACGACCGCGACCTCGATCATCGGCGGGCTCCTCGCTCCGGGGCGGTGCGCGGGGTGCGCGGCGCCGTGGCGGGTCGAAAATCTAGCCCGCTTGTTTTTCGATGTCGAGGGTGATCCGCTCGCGTCGCTAGGGTGTCGCCATGCCCACCGAGACCCGCCCCCGGCGTGGCCCGTACGGCAAGACGCGCGGCCGCGTCGAGACCCTCGGCCGCGTCGCGTACGAGCTGGTCGTCGAGGCGGGCCACCGGAGCCTGACGATGGCGGAGGTCGCCCGGCGCGCGGCGCTCACCGAGGCCCAGGTGCTGCACCTGTTCCCGTCCCGCGACCACCTGCTGGTCGCGGCGCTCGAGCACGCCGACGCGCGCCTTCGTCCGGAGCCCGGCTCGCCCGGCCTCGCCGAGGTGCCCGACCCCGAGGCCACCCTCGCGGCGGCGATCCGCGCCCAGCACTCCGACCCGCACGTCGTCCGGCTGTTCGCGAGCATGTGCGCCGAGGGCCTCGACCCCGGCCACCCCGCGCACGCCTGGCTCGTCGAGCGCACCCGGCGCACGGTCGCGAGCTACGCGCAGATCCTCCGCGAGCTGCAGGCGACCGGGTGGGCGCACCCGGATGTCGATCCGCAGCGGTTCGGCCGGCAGCTGGTAGCGCTGTGGGACGGCGCGCAGGCGCAGTGGCTCCTGGACCCGTCGACCGACCTCGGGGCCGAGGTCGCGGCGGGGCTGCGGGTGCTCGCGCGGGGGCAGCGCCCCGGCGCGTGAGGTCGTCACACGGGCGTGAAGTCGTCATCAGGCCGTGAGGTCGTCACGAACGAATGACGACCTCGTCGCGTCGTGACGACCTCACGGTGCTGCGACCGCCCGCGCTCACCCCCGGCGCGGCGCCAGCGCCCGGTCCACCGCCGCCAGGACCGTCGCCCCCGCGCCGGCGGCGAGCACCAGCCAGCCGATCGCGTGCAGCCCCGCGTCGGTCGGCTGCTCCCCGAAGACCAGGCCGGTGACCGCGGACGACCCGATGGCGGCGAGGTACACCGAGGTCCGCGACAGCCCCGAGGCGGTGCCGATCTGGTCCGGCGGCGCCTGCCGGTACAGCGCCGCCTGGTTGGACACCGACGCCAGCCCCTGCGGCACCCCGAACACGGCGGCGACCACCAGCAGCAGCCACACCGGCGACGCCGAGGTGAGCACGAGCAGCAGCGTCCCCCCGGTGACCGCGAGCGCCCCCGCGACGACCAGCGGCGGCCGTAGCCGGGTGTTCCGCGCGACCACGACGGACGCCAGCCCGGCGAGCACCGCCGTCGGCAGCTGGAGCAGCCCCGCGGCGTCGGGGTCGTAGCCCGCGGCGCCCTGGAGCCACTGCGAGTAGCCGTACACCACGGAATAGGCCGCGAGGTAGACGAGGAACATGCGCGCGTAGGTCCGGGTGAGCGCGCCGTTGCGGGCGAGCATCCGCACGTCGACGAACGGCGCCGCCCTCCCCCGCTCCCAGCGCACGAACGCGACGAGCAGCGCGACCGCCACGGCGAGCAGCCACCACTGCGGGCGCGCGAGCTCGAGCAGGAACACGAGCAGCGCCGCGAGGCCGGCGGCGAACAGCAGGATGCCCACGGCGTCGACGCCCGCCCGCGGCCCCGGCGCTTCCCGCGGCGGCCGCTCGTCGTCGCTCGGCACCCAGGCCGCCGTCATCGCCAGCGCCGCGAGCGCGAGCGGCACGTTGACCAGGAAGATCGCCTGCCAGTCGAAGGCCGCGACCAGCACGCCGCCGAGCACCGGCCCGACCGCGGACGTGGTGAGGCTCGCGATCGACAGCCCGGAGAGCAGCGCGGGCGGCGTCGGTCGGCCGGCCCGCCGGGACTGGTCGCTGATCAGGGTCATCGCCGACGGGTACGCGGTGGACGTGCCGAGCCCGATGAGCACCCGTGCGGCGAGCACCCCGCCGAACCCCGGCCACAGCAGGGGCAGCACGCCGGCGACCAGCACCCCGCCCAGGCCGGCGGTGTAGACCCGGCGGGGGCCGAGCAGGTCGGCGAACCGGCCCATGACCGGCTGGGCGACGGCGCTCGCCAGGTACAGGCCCGCGACCAGCCAGATCGCCCGGGACGTCGGGATGCCCAGGTCCCGGGAGATCGGCACCAGCGCGACCGAGATCATCGTGGTGTTGATCGGGTTCAGCACGGGGCCGATCAGCACCGGCGCGACGAACCGGGGACCGAATCCGCGTTCTGAGGGCACGACCCCCCACGCTACGTCGTCGGGGCCGTCACGCCCGCGGGAGCACGACCGCCTTGCCCAGCGCGCGCCCGGCCCCGACGTCCGCGAGCGCCGCGGGCGCCTCGTCGAGCCGGTACTCGCGGTGCACGTGCAGCCGGACCGACCCCGCCAGGCAGCGGTCCGCCATCGGCGTGAACGCCGCCGGCCCCTCCCGCACCGCCAGCACGCCGATCCGCCGCCCGGAGAGCGCGCCGACCACGGCGCCCCCGACGAGCACCCGCAGCAGCGCCCGGGTGGTCCCGCCGACGCACCGGTACCGGCCGCCGGGTGCCAGGGCGCGCCGGTACGCGAGGACCGAGCGGTGGGCGACCAGGTCGAGCACCAGGTCGTACCCGGCGGCGGTGCGCGTGAAGTCGTCGACCCGGTGGTCGAGCACCACGTCCGCCCCGAGCGAGGCGACGAACGCGGCCTTGCTCGCGTTGTCGACGCCGGTGACGTGCGCGCCCGCGGCCTTCGCGAGCTGCACGGCCAGCGACCCGGCCCCGCCGCCCGCACCGTTCACCAGCACCCGGGAGCCCGGCCCGACGCCCGTGACGCCCTGGAGCGCGATCGCCGCCGGCTGCGGGATCGCTGCCGCCTGCACGGCCGACAGCCCGGGCGGGCGCAGCGCCAGCGCCGACTCCCGCGCCAGCGTGCACTCCGCGAGGCCGCCCTTCAGCGCGAGGTTGTCCCCGTAGACGTCGTCGCCGACCCGGAACCGGGTCACCCCGGCACCGACCGCGGCCACCCGGCCGGCGACGTCGGAGCCGAGCACCCGGCGCGCGGGCCTGCGCAGCCCGCCGATCCGGGAGTAGGCCGGGGAGCCGCGCAGGCACTCCCAGTCCGAGAGGTTGAGCCCGACGGCCTCGGTCTCCAGCAGGACCTGACCGGGACCGGGCTCCGGGACGGGCACGTCCGCGAGCCGCAGCACGTCGGGAGGGCCGTAGCGGTCGTACACCAGGGCGCGCACGGCACGATCCTGGCAGCCGGGCGACGCGGGGTCGAGACCCCTCAGCGGCGGGCGGCGCCTCACCCGGTCCGGCGGAGGTGGTAGTACGGCAGCCGCACGGTCGGCCGGAACCCCGCCGACAGCGCGACCCGCACCGACGCCGCGTTGTCCTCCCGGCACGACCACACGGGCGTCAGCCCGGCACCCAGCACCGCGTCGACGAACGCGCCCGCCACGCTCGCGGCGAGACCCCGCGCCCGGAACGGGGCCGCGGTCTCGATGCCGATCTCGAGCTCGTCCCCGGTGCGGTACGACGTGAACGCGATCGCGCCGACCGCGCCGTCGGCCGCCCGCTCCGCCACGACACCGCCGCCGTGCGCGAGGAACGCCGCGTCGTCCGGCCAGAACCCGGCGGGCGCCACGGAGCCGGACCAGCCGAAGTCGGCGGCGGTGGCCGCACGGGTGCGCCAGCCCGACGGCAGCGGCCGGGCTGCGCGAGGCGCGGCCGGGTCGTGCCGGAAGTTGAGCCGCACGTGCCGGGCCGCCGCGCCGGGGGCCGCCGCCCCGGGCGCGTCGAAGGGCACCGCCCGGAGCGCGGCGTCCCAGCCGAGGCCGGTCCAGCGCGGGTCCACCTGCAGCCACTCCTCGGCCGGTCCGGCCCCGCCCCGCAACCGCACCAGCACCGCGTCGAACGCCTCGTCCACCGCCGGGCCCCAGACCAGCGACATGCCGTACCCGTGCACGGCGTGGAACGCCCTCGGGGCGTCGGCGCGGTCGCACCACAGCGCACCCGGCGCGGTCCCGTCCAGCACCGCCCGGGCGAAGCCGGTGTTCACCGGCACCCCGGCCAGCTCCCGGCGCGCCCGAGCCCGCAGGTCCTCGTCGCACGGGTCCCGCAGATCGACCTCCACACGGCGACCCTCGCAGGGAGCGCCGGCCCGCCACCAGGGCCACTCGGCGGGAAGTGGATCCCGCCGCACGCCGAGCGCCGACCCCCGCCCGCGGAGGCGGCGCCCGCCGGCGTCAGCCTCGGACCGTCCCCGACCGCGCGAACGGCCTGCCGGCCGCGAACACCTGCGCCGCGAACCGCTCGCCGATCAGCCGGTGCGTCGCGGGGTCCGGGTGCAGACCGTCGGGCAGCGGGTGCTCCTCCGCGTCCGCGGCCCCGTAGAGCGACAGCCCGTCGAGCAGGTGCAGGTGCGGGTCGTCGGACCGCCTCCCCACCACGGCCGCGAGCGCGTCCCGCACGACCCGGAGCGTCAGGCGCCCGTTCGACAGGTCGTCGCCGCCGGTCGCCACGAACCGCACCCGGCCCGCCGCGAGCTCCGCGACGTCGAACGCCCCGGGCCCGGGGGTGTCCTCGTGGATCCCGCAGAAGATCGGCGTCACCAGCACGAGCGGCGTGTCCGGGTGGCCGTCGCGGATCGTGTCGAGGAACCCGTGCACCGCCGCCTCGAACGTCCGCCGCCGCATCCCGTCGAGGTTCACGACGTTGATGCCGAGCGCCACGCTGACCAGGTCGGCCGGGGCGTCCCGGATGACGCGTGCGGTCGCCGGGTCGACGAGGGCGCTGCCGCCGAGGCCGAGGTTGCGCAGGTCGACCCCCCCGAGGCGCGCCGCCAGGGCGGGCCAGGTGCCGGACGGCGTCGCGGCGTTGGAGCCCTGGCTGATCGACGACCCGTGGTGCACCCACACGGACCGGTCGGCGGCGGGCCGCACGGGCGCGTCGGCGCGCAGGGCGACGACCTCGACGGACTCGTTGTGCGGGAGCCAGACCTCGACGGCCTTCTCCCCCGCGGGCAGCCCGGCGAACGAGACGGTCTGCGGCGCGCCGGCCAGCAGCGCGGACGCGCCGGTCGCGAGGTCGGTCTCGACGGCGTCGCCCGCGGTCAGCGGCTCGCTCGCGTGCACGACCCCGTCGACCACCAGGTCGACCGCTCCGCGGGGCCGATCCACCTGCCGGTAGGTGAGCCGAGTCGGGTGCAGCACGACCTCGACCGCCGTCGCGGTGGTCGTGAAGGCCAGCCGGACGCCGGAGGGCTGCGCCTCCATCGCGGCGAGCTGCGGGTCGCCGAGCTGCCGGTCCACCCACGCGGGCAGCCGGTGCGGCCGCAGCCCTCGCGCGGTGGGCTCGGTCCGGTCGGCGCCGCGGACGAGCGCGGCGAGGTCGGTCAGGGGGACGTCGATCATGCGGGGATGTCCTCGAGGTCGGGGGCGGGCCAGGCCCGCAGGAGGGCGTCGAGCGCGTCGACCGTCCGGCCCCACGAGTCCGCCGGGGCGGGCGCGCTGTGGTCGAAGCTGCCGATGCGCTCGAGCTGGACGAAGCCGTTGATGGTGCTGCCGAGCAGCCGGATCACGTGCACGCGCTGGTCGGCCGGGACGGCGTAGCCGCGGAGCAGGGCGTCGGTGAGCGCGACGACGTCCACCGCCGAGGGCGCGGCGACGGCGGCCGGGCCGGCGCGGCGCTGCATCGCCGCCCACCGGCCGGGGTGCTCGCGCGCGTAGTCGCGGAACGCGTCGGCGTACCCCCGCAGCGCATCCCGGCCCGACCGCCCTGCGATCCCGGTGGCGATCCGGGCGGCGACCTCGCCCATCGCGAGCGCGGTGACTCCGTCCAGCAGGGCGGCCCGGTCCCGGACGTGCGCGTACAGGCTGGCGGTCTGCACGCCCAGCCGCCGCGCGACGGCGGACAGCGTGAGCGCGTCGAAGCCGGCCTCGTCGGCCAGCGCCGCGGCGTCGGCCACGACGAGGGCGGGGGTCAGTCCGGCGCGGGGCATGCGCCCAACCTACACCGTGTAGGTGGAAACCTCAAGGGCGTAGGCGTGCGCGAGTGCGAGAGGATGGGCCTCGTGACTCCCGCGCCCTCGGCCCCCCGGTACGTGTTCCTCGACGTCGACGGGACCTACGCGCACCACGGCGAGGTCCCCCCGGGCCACGAGCGCGTGGTCCGGGCGGCCCGGGCCAACGGGCACCGCGTGCTGCTGTGCACCGGGCGGCCGAAGTCGATGCTGCCGGACCAGATCCGCGCCGCGGGCTTCGACGGGATCGTGGCGTCCGCCGGCGGGTACGTCGAGGTCGACGGCGAGGTGCTGCGCGACCAGCGGTTCCCCGCGGACCTCGCGGTGCACGCGATCGAGGTCCTCGACCGGCACTGCGCGGCCTACCTGCTGGAGGCCCCCGACGCGCTCTACGGCCGCCCCGGCGTCGACGAGCGGCTGGGCGAGCTGCTGGACGGCCACTTCGGCCGCGGCGGCGCCGACGGCGCGGCGAGCCCGCTGGAGATCCTGAAGGCGCTCGAGACGCCCGACGACCTCGGGTCCTGCTCGTTCGCGAAGATCACCTACTTCGGCGCGGCGATCCCGTGGCCGGAGCTCGGCGCGGAGCTCGGGGACCAGCTCGGGATCCTGCCCAGCTCGATCGCCGCGATGGGCGAGTCCGCCGGCGAGATCTACCTGCGCGGCGTGCACAAGGCGCTCGGCATCGAGGCCGTCACGGCGCACCTGGGCGTCCCGCGCGAGGACGTGATCGCGTTCGGCGACGGGCTCAACGACCTGGAGATGCTGGAGCACGCCGGGACCGGCGTGGCCATCGAGGGCGCCGACCCGCGGGTGCTCGCGGTCGCCGACCTGGTCGTGGCCGGGCCGCAGGTCGAGGGGCTGGTCGAGGGGTTCGCGCGCGTGGGCCTGGTCTGACCCCCCGGAACCCGCCCGCCGAGGCGGGTCGCTGGCCTAGCGTGGCGGTGATGAGCCAGCCCAGCGCCCCGCCGCCCCCGCTCCCGGCCGCTCCGGAGCCGCGCCCCGTGCCGCCGTCGTCGACCGCGCACCTCGTGGTGCGGCTCGCCCTGCTCGTCGCGGTGCTGGCCTCGGTCGCGTACGCGCTGCTGCGCCCGGTCGGCGCCGACCGGTCGGGCCTCGGCTCGTACGACGCCCCGGACGCCCTGATCGCGCTCGCGGTGCTCGTCGCCCTCACCGCCACGATCATCGCGAGTCCCGAGCCCCGGCTGGCGACCCGGTGGGCGTGGTTCTGGCTCGTCGCCTACGTCTGGCCGGCGGCGGTCGTCTACCTGCTGCTGGAGCCGACGGCGGCGTGGCGGCGCGCGTCGGCGCGGGCGCCCGGGCGCCGGCTGACGGGCGGCTGGGGCTTCCTGATCGGGCTGCTGCTGGGCACGCCGCTCACCGCGCTCCTCGCCTGGCGCTGAGGCCGCGGGTCGAGGAGCTCCCGAGCCGGTCGAGCCCCGCGTGGCAGCTGTACCTCGCGCTCGGTGCGCTCGTCGCCCTGCCGCTC
The DNA here is from genome assembly GCF_019265565.1 of Cellulomonas sp. PS-H5. Lineage (NCBI taxonomy): Bacteria > Bacillati > Actinomycetota > Actinomycetes > Micrococcales > Cellulomonadaceae > Cellulomonas > Cellulomonas sp. PS-H5. Next base: position 21,038 of record NZ_JAHVCI010000014.1, on the reverse strand, counting down.
ACCCTGGTCGCCGGGCCCGAGCCGCGGCTCGCGACCCGCTGGGCCTGGTTCTGGCTGGCCGTGCACGCGTGGCCGGTCGCGATCGCCTACCTCGCGCTGGAGCCGACGCCGGTGTGGGACCGCCGCGGGCGCACCGCACCGGAGCGCCGGCTCACCGGCGGGTGGGCGTTCCTGCTCGGACTCCTGCTCGGCCCGGCGCTGCTGCGCGCGCTCGCGGGCGCCTGACGGGCCCGGCGCCCGGCGTCACCAGCCGGCGACCTGCCGCAGCCCCTCGGCCGGCGTGAGCTGCACGAGCGAGAAGCCGCCCGCGTCCTCGACCTCCAGGCTCACCGCGACGGCCCGCCCGCGCTGGTGCCGGCCGACCCACTCGAGCACCTCGAGCACGTCGCCGCCGTCGACGAGCCGCCAGCGCTCGGCGGGCGCGCCCGCCGAGGCCAGGAAGTCGACGACGTACACCGGGTGCTCCACCTGGACCCACGAGTACCGCGTGCCCACGTCCCGAACCGCCTGCATCCGCCCGACCTCTCCCGCGCGCGACCGATGGCACCGAGTGTGGCGCCCGGAGATGAACGCCGGGCGTCCGGGAGATGGGGACTTGCTGTGCGCTGCTCCGCCCGGGTGCCCCTTGTCCTGATGCATCGCGACGCGATATATATCGCCCATGGCGATGCGACTCACCGAGCAGGCCTACCTGGTGCTGCTCGCCCTCGCGGACGAGCCCCGGCACGGCTACGGCGTCGTCCAGGAGGTGGGCGCGCTGTCCGGCGGCACGGTCCGGCTGGGCGCGGGCACGCTCTACGGGATCCTGGACCGGCTCGTGGCCGCCGGCTACGCCGAGGGGTCGGGCGAGGTGGTCGTCGACGGGCGCCTGCGCCGGTACTACCGGCTCACGCCCGAGGGCCACGACGCGCTCACTGCCGAGACCGCCCGGCTGTCGGCGCTCGCCCGGCGCGCCGACCGGCTGCTCGGCGGCGTCCCCCGGCCGGGGATCGCCTGATGGGCCCGGGCGTGGACGCGGCCTTCGCGCGGTCGGTCGCGCGGTGGCTGCGAGCGTACCCGCGGCGGTGGCGGGCGGCGCGGGCGGACGAGATCACCGCGGTGCTGGCCGACCTGGCGCCCCCGGGCGCGCGGCGCCTCGACCTGCGCTCGGGGCTGGGCCTGCTGGTCGCGGGCTGGCGGACCCGGTGGCGAGAGCACCCGCCGCTGCTCGCGTACCTCGGGTACGTCGCGCTGGAGCTCCGGCTCGACCCCCGGTACCGGGACTGGGCGCGGGACGACATCGAGGGGACGTGGTTCGTCGTGCGGCGGTGGGTGGTCGCGTTCGCGGTGGTCGGTGCGATCGCCTCGACGCCGGTGCTCGGCGGCAGCACCCCGCTGCTCGGCCTGCTCCGCGGGTGGGCCCCGGTGATGCTGCTCGGCATCGCGATCTGGGGCGGCCACTGGCGCGCCCGGATGGTCGCCCGCCAGCTGGTCGTGCAGCCCGGGGAGACGGTCACCCCGAGCGGGCGGATCCCCGGGATCGTCGCGCGACCCCGGGTCGAGGCCCGGTCGTGGATCGCGGCGGCGCGGGTGGTCGCCGTGACCGTGCTCGCGCTGTGCGTCGTGACCCTGGCGGTAGCCCCGTACCGGACGTCCGCCGTGCGGGAGGGCGCGGAGCTCCAGATCACGTCGACGCCGATGACCGCCGGCGCGCGCGGCCTCGGGCTCGGGCTCGCGGTGCTCGGCGTGCTGGTGGGGCTCGCCGTCCGGCGACGGGCCGGGGCACGCGTGCGGGCGTGGCGGCCCGTCGCCCAGCCGCACCGGTGGGTGGTCCCGCTCGGCCCCGCGGGACGCAGCCGGCTCGCGGCGGCGGTCGGCGCCGGCGCGCTCCTGACGCTGTGGGCGCCGGGGCTCGCCGCCCTGCTCGCGGGCCTGGTCGCCGCGCTGGCGGCCGCCGCGCTGCCGGTGCTCGCCGCCGCTGGCCGGGCCCTCGACCAGGGCCGCACCGGCGTCGTCGCGGGGATCGACCTCGTGCGCGCCCTGCGCCGGCGGCCCGACCGGGCCGACGCGCCTGTCGACGGGTACCTGCCCGCGGCGGACTGGCTCCCGGTCGGCACGGTCGTCCCGCTGCCCGGGGACCCGGCGCCCGCCGCCCGCGCGCCGGGCACGGCGCTCGACCGCCGGGGCTGAGGCCCGGCCGCGGCGCCGAGGTCGGTGGTTCGGCGCGAGATCGGTGGTTGTACCCACCGATCTCGGCGCGAACCACCGACCTCGGTGAGCGGGAGCGGCGGGGCGGGGCGGGCGGGGCGGGTGGGGCGGCCGGGCCGGGGTCGTCAGGGCGCCGGGGCCGCGCGGCGGGTCACGCGTCCGCCGACCGCGCGAGCCAGGCGGTGGGACGGTCGCTCGACCGCGCGGAAGAAGCCCTCCGCCAGCAGCAGAGACGCCGGCACGGTCAGCAGCAGCACCGCGGGCGACGTCCAGCCCGTCAGGTAGCCGACCGCGACGACGACCGGCTCGTGGACCAGGTAGAGGCTGAACGACCGCGTCCCGAGCCAGCGCACCGCCGGCCGGCTCAGCGGCCGGGCGAGCGGCCCGAGCGCCGCGACCACGAGCAACCCCGCGCCCGCCGCCTGCAGCACGCGGGTCAGCGCGACCACGCCGTGCGGCACGTCCACCCGCGCCCCGCCCAGGTCCAGCAGCCAGTAGCTCGTGGTGAGCAGCACGGCCCCGACCAGCACACCGGCCCAGGCGACCCGGCCCCAGCGCGCGGTGACGGCGGCGACCCGGTCCCGCCCGGCCGCCAGCACGCAGCCCACCGCGAACAGCGGCAGCTGGTAGAGCGCGCCCAGCGCGTAGGGCTGGTCGACCGGCCCGGTCGCCGCGCCCACCCAGGCCACGGCCGCGAGCGCGCCCACCACCAGCGGCGCCCAGTGCCGCAGCCGGGTCGCCGCGAGCACGAACAGCGGCAGCAGCAGGGAGAACAGCACCTCCCAGCGCAGCGACCACAGCGCGGTCATCGTCGAGCCCGCCGGACCGACGAGCAGCAGCAGGTCGCCGAGGACCCCCGCCCGGCCGACGTCCCCGTGGAACGTGAGCCACGGGCTGAGGCCGGCGGTGTCGCCGACGGGCACCGCGAACCGCAGGGCCAGCGCCAGCACGACGGCGGCCCACACCGGCAGGTACAGCCGGAGCAGCCGCTGCGGGTAGTACGGCCCCCACCGGTGACCGGGGCGGGTCGCGGCGACGGTGAGCACGAACCCGCTGAGGACGAAGAACACCTGCACCGCGACCTCGCCCTCCCACAGCAGGTGCAGCGGCGTCGCCGACACGGCCTGGACGAGCGCGCTCCGCGGGGCGGCGGGGTCGTCGTGCACCGTCATCAGCGCGGGCGTGAGCAGCAGCGAGTGGTGCACGAGGACGAGCAGCGCCGCGACGCCGCGCAGGCCGTCGAGGCCCGGCAGCCGGCGACTGCCCGCGCCGGCTGCCGGCGCGCCGGGGACCGCGCCGCGGACGGTCGTGGGGACGGACATCGCCACCTCCGGGTCGGGGGCCGTCCCGGGCGGCCGACGGCGCCCGGCGTCGCGACCCGAGAGTCTGTTGATAGCCCAGCACCCGGGCACAACTGTCCGTTTTGTGGGTTTTTCGCCCGAATGGACGTACGGGTCAGCCCGCCCGGCCCGCGTCCTCGCCTGCGCGGTACCGCGGGAGCCGGCTCGCCGGCAGCGCGGCCACGGCGCTCAGGCCGGCGAGCACCAGCAGACCCACCCGCAGCGTGTCCAGCCGGACCTGCTCGTTGACCGCCACCGCCGCGTCGACCTGCGCCGGGTCGGCGTCGGTCCTGGACTCCAGCGCCGCGCGGAGGTCGTCGTTGCTGACGAAGTCGACGGAGTCGAGGTCGACCTGCGCCACCAGCGACGGCGGCAGCTCCGGGTGCGCGAGCACGGCGCGCCCGACCCCGAGCCCGAGGATCGTGACGAGCAGCGCGCCGACCAGGGCGGTGCCGACGGCCGACGCGAGGTTCTGCGTGGTCCCGCGGATGGCGCCGACGTCCCCGGCCTGCTGCCGCGGGGCGGCCGTGACCAGCACGTTGAACACGATCGTCACCAGCGCACCCTGGCCCACCCCGAACACGACCAGCCCGAGGACGGTGGGCAGCGTCTCCCAGTTGTTCGTCACGACCAGCGACAGCCACGTCAGCGCCGCGGTGGTGAGCCCGAAGCCCGCGAGCGCGATGGTGCGCGGCGGGAACCGGCCGTACAGCCGGACGACGAGCGTGGCGACGACGAGCACCGTGAGGTTGAACGGCATCATCGCCAGGGCGGTGTCGAGCGGCGTGCGCCCCTGCACGATCTGGATGTAGAGCGGCACGGTGAAGTTCAGCGCCGCCTCGAGCGCGACCACGGTGAACATCGCGTAGACCGCCGCGCGCTCCTGCGGCGACCCCAGCACCGACAGGTCGACGAGCGGGGTGCGCCCGGCCGCGACCCGGCGGCGGGTCCACCGCACGAACGCCTGCCCGAGGACGACGCCGAGGACCACCAGGACCGGGGCCGGCGAGACCCCTGCGACGTCGAACGGCGCGCCCGGCGCGGCGAGCAGCAGTCCCCACGCGTCGAGGTTCTGGAAGCCGACGGACACCAGGACCACCCCGGCGCCGACCAGCACCGCGCCGACCGCGTCGACCCGGACCCCCGGGTCCCCGGGCACCGGGGGCAGCCGGGTGCTCAGCACCAGCACGGCCACGGCGAGCGCCAGGGCCACGCCGAACACGGGGCGCCAGCCGACGAGCGTGCCGAGCACCCCGCCGAGCAGGAACGCGGCGACCCCGGCGAGCGCGCGCGCCGACCCGAGGGACCCGACGGCGGTGGCCCGCTGGTCGCCGACGTAGCTCTGGGCGATGAGCGCGACCAGCGAGGGCACGATCACCGCGGCGGACGCGCCCGCGAGCGCCTGCGCCGCGATGACCCACCCGACTGCCGGCGCGAGCAGCATGAGCAGGCTCGACACGGCGAACGTCCCGACGACCACCCGGAAGGCGCGGACCCAGCCGAGGCGCTGCCCCACCTTCGCCCCGGTCATCACCAGCGCGGCGACCGACAGGCCGTAGGTCACGATCGCGCCGCTCACGGCCGTCGGGGGGACCCCGAAGTCGGCGACCATGCCGCCGATCGACACCGGCAGCGCGGCCAGGTTGAAGGCCATCAGCACCTGCGCCAGGAACAGGCAGACGAGCGGCAGCCACGACGCGCGCCGCCCGGCGGGCGCGTCCGCCCGGATCCCCTCGCTCATGCCCCGCGCCCTCCCGGCCGCCGTCGGGTCACCGGCCCGTGCGGGCGGTGGGCCCAGCGTGCTCCCACCTGCGCGGGGACGTCCAGGGCGGGACGGGCGGCGCGGCCGGTCAGCGCGCAGGCTCGACCGGCTCCCGGCCCGGCTCCCGATCCTGCGCCCGGTCCTGCGCGCCGAGCCGCGGGCGGGCCCAGCAGTCCCCGCACTCCACCAGGCGCGACCCGTCCTCGGCGTGGTGCACCGTCCAGCGGTCCGCCCGGTCGACGCGCCCGCCGCAGACGTCGCACACGGTGCGCCGCCGGTTCAGCGCCCGCAGCAGCCAGCCGGCGAGCAGCAGGCCGAGCAGCAGCAGGACGGCGCCGAGCAGCTGGGACCCGGTGACGGCCAGGCCGCCGTCGGGGCCGGGCTCCGCGGGCTCCTCCGGGTCGACCGGCTCGGGGCCCGGGTCGACGCCGGTCTCGCCCTGGAGCTGCGCCAGCACCCGGAAGTGCAGCACGGTCGAGTCGGCGCCGCCGCGCTGGCCGGTCTCGTCGGCGGGCATGGTGAACCCGACCGTGACCGGGACGGTGCCGCCCTGCGGCACCCGCGCCTCCGCGATCGTCGGCTGCCGCTCGGCGTGCAGGGCCGCGAACCGCTCGGTGCCCTCGACGCCCGCGACGTCCCAGTGCAGGTCGATCGCCTCGCCGAGCCCGGGGTTCGGGGAGCCGGCGGGGACCTGCTGGTCCAGCAGGAGGTCGACGGACAGCACCGCGTCCTCCGGGCCGTCGTTGCGCAGCGTGAGGGTGCGCTCGACGCGGTCGCCGGGCGAGGCGACCCGGTCGCCGACGAAGTCCGCCTCGACGGTGGTGTACCGCTCGCCCGTCCAGTCGAGGTGCACGGTCGGGCCGTCCCACTCGGCCGCGATCGCGCCCGGCACCACGGTGCCGTCCGTCGCGGACGCGCCGCCTCGGGTCCCGCCCGCGGCACCGTCGCCGGCCGCGCCGTCGCCCGCGTCCGCGGACGCGCCGGAGGAGCCGACGCCGTCGGACGACCCGGTGGTCGCTCCCCGGCGCTCGCCGGTGATCGGGGTGAGGCCGGCGGCGGTGAGCGCGCCGGCGCCCGTCAGCAGCAGCACGAGCGCGAGCGCCCAGGCGAGCGTGCGCCCGCGCCGGGACAGGCCGCCCCCGTCGACGCGGACCACCTGGGGCTGCGCCCCGGGGCCGGCCGGGAGGAGCACGGTACGGGAGGACATCACGCCTCGATTCGGTCGAGCGGCTGCGCTGCGGGGAGGGACGCGGGCACGGGGACCGGCGCCGTCGGGGGCTGGGGGTCGTGCTCGGCCCGGACGTCGACGTCCGGGCCGAGGTCGAGGGCGCGGTGCAGGTCGTGGTGCAGGTCGTGGTGCAGGTCGCGGTCGGACCAGGCGGGGCCGGCCTGCAGCCGCGCGAGCTCCAGCTCGCGCTCCCGCAGCTCCAGCTCGCGCTCGCGCAGGTCGAGGTCCCGCTCGCGCAGCGCGCGCTCGTGGGCGAGGTCCTCGGCGTCGAGGGCCGGCACGGCGGGCGCGGGCGCGGCGGGGGCGGGCGCGACGTCGACGGGGACGCCGCCGGGGCCCGCCGGCCCGTCGGTGCCGCCCGGCGCAGCGTAGATCCGGGTGCGGGGCTTGCGCGTGCCGGACGCGATGCCGAGGGCGACCAGCGCCAGCGCGGCGACGACGACCACGGCCTGGATGTTGTCCCCGACCCACTGCCGCACCCAGCCGAGCTTCGGGACGCCGTACTGGAACACGCCGCGGACCTGCTCCGGCGACACCGGCTCGTCGACCGCGGAGTTCGCGTCGCCCTGCGTGACGAGCCGGCAGGAGGTGCCGTCGTCGAAGGTGCCGATGGTCTTGCCGATCACCCGGTGGCTGATGAGCGCCGGGTCGTTCGGCTCGGGGAAGAACGTGACGATCTCGCCGACGCCGACCTCGGCGCAGACGTCGGCGGCGTCGACGCCCCTGACGACGATGACGTCGCCGGGCGCGAAGGTGGGCTCCATGGAGCCGGTGAGCACGGTGAGCGAGGCGCCGCCGGACAGCCGGGGCACGACGGCCAGCGAGAGGACGAGGCCGATCAGCACGAGCGCCAGGGCCGTGCCGACCGCGTGGCCGGCGATGCGCCACGGCGAGTCGTACCAGGCTCCGGAGACCCGCACCGGGCGGTTCTTCCTGCTGACGCGCGTGCCCATCTGGCGGCTCCTCCTGGCTCGTGCTGCGGTCGGGGTCGTGCGGCGGGCGGCGCGGGTGCGCGGGTCCGCCTGGCGCTCCACGCGCCGGGACCGGCCGCGCCGCGACCCCGAGGGGCCGCGGCGCGGTCGGTGCTGGGGCTCAGTCCTCCGGGGTGCCCGGGATGAACTGCGCGCCGGTGTCGCGGACCTGGTTGAGCGACAGGGTCAGGTCGGCGAGCGAGTCGGTCACCGTGACCTCCTCGCGGTCCGGGGTCTCGGCGTCGAACGTGCCGTAGACGACCACGGAGATCTCCTGCGTGGTCTCCTCCATCTGGAGGACCAGGTTGCCGTCGGCGTCCGGCAGACCCGCGTCCTGGCCGGCGCGCGGCGCGGCCAGGTACATCAGGGCGGTCTCGCCGTCCGTCGGGAGCTCGGCCTCCGCGGCGAGCAGCTCGCCGCCGAGGTAGACCTCGTAGGTCCAGTCCATGCGCTCGTTGACCAGCGAGTTCTCGCCGAAGCCGTCCAGCGTCAGCTGGCCGACCAGGTTGTCGCCCTCGAGGGTGGCCTCGGCGGAGAACGCCGCGGCGACCTTGTCGCCGGGCACGATCCGCCAGGTGTCGGCGTCGTCGATCACGTGGCCGAGCTGCGAGCCGTCCGTGCCGGTCACCGTCTCGGTGGCGTCGGCGCGGTCCGCGGAGACGTCCCAGAACGTGGTGTCCTCGAGCGCGACCAGGTTCAGGTCACCGGCCGTGACCGAGCCGCCGCCGAAGTCGGCGTTCGCCGACCACAGGGCGAAGGTCGAACCGCCGAGCAGCAGCGCGGTGCCGCCGGCGACCCACAGCATGCCCTTGCGGCGCTTCTTCTCCTCGGTGACGACGACGACCGGGGCGTTGGTGGTGGTGCTCATGGTGGGTGCTGTTCCTCTCGTTCGGCCCGAGCCGGGCCTTCTGGTGGACCGTTCAACGCCCCGGTTGGGGCTGAACGGGGTCTAGCGGGCGGGGAACACCGGCTGGTCGCCGGTCCCCACGTCGGGGTTGAGATTGGTGACGGCGGGGTCGAGCGTGATCACCACGTCGGGCTCCGCCGAGGGGTCCGGGAACAGCTGGGCGTGCCAGCTGTCCTCGTGCTGCACCTCGGTGCCGTCCAGGCCGAGGGCCTCGGCCCACGCCCGGTTGCCGTAGGTGCCGGTCGACGGGAGCGAGCGCGGGACCCCGACGCGCGCCTCCCACTCGTCGACCGCGGTGCGCAGCGTGCCGTCCTCGCCGAGGGCGCCGACCTGGACCCGGTTGGCGTAGAAGCCGTCCGGCTCGTCGAGCCAGTCCATGGCCACGCACCACTCGCGGACGACCTCGTCGCCCGTCCGGTTGGTGCCGGCGGCCTGGAGCACGTCCTGCTCCCCGCCGATCACCAGCACGTTCTTGTGCTCCTCGCCGGGCGGCGTCGCCGGCACGGCCGAGCAGTCGCCGCCGGTGCCGGCGGGGTAGAGCTTGACGACCGAGCCGCCGAGCACCGTGCTGTCCGGCGCGACGCCGTCCGCGATGTCGGTGACGGTGCCGTCCGCGGCGACCGTGGAGCCCGCGGTGACGTCGAACACCAGGCCGGTGATGCCGAGGGCGGCGCCGGCGGCCTGGAACCGCCAGAACACGGGGCCGGGCTGCTCGGTGCCCTCCGGGTCCATGACCCGGACGATCTCCGAGCCCGGGAGCCGCACGGTCACCGGGGCGCCGCCGTCGGACACGACGCGCGAGCCGTCCTGGCCCGGCACCTGGCCGGCGAAGGTCACCGCGCCGGTCCGCATGCTCGGCTGCACGCCGTCGCGGCTCTCGGACCACAGCGCATGCGCGCTCAGCGCGCCGGCCCACAGCCCGAGCCCGAGCACGACCACCGCCGGGCGGGACACCTGAGGGCGCTTCACTCGGCACCTCCCCGGAACTCGTCGCCCTCGCGGACCTGGTCCAGCGAGATCACGAGGCCGCCGCTGCTCCAGGCGCCCGCGGCGTCCACCGGGTGGCCGTCGGTCCAGACGTAGTCGCCGAGGACCTCGACGCGGATCACCACGACCCAGTCCTGCGGCTCCTCGTCGTTGCCGCCGGCCAGGCCGGGGACGACCACGGTCTCGCCGAGCTGGGCGCCGTCGCCCTCGGGGGCGACGGTCATCCCGGCGTCATTGCGCACCGAGAAGGTCACCGCGATCCGGCCGGACGCGATGTCGTCGGCGAGCCGGGACTGCGCGGCGGGCCGGAGCCCGAACCCGCCGGCCAGGTTGTCGCCGACGAGCGTCGTCGTGACCGGCTGCGCGATCTCGACCACGTCGCCGGGCATCGTGAAGAACTCCGCGGGGACGGTGCCGTCGAAGACGCCCTGCTCCCGCTGCACGACGCCCGGGGTGACCTGCTCCCAGGTCGGCTCGCCGACCTCGAGGGCCAGGTCGCCCGACGTGATGGTGCCGCCGGTGTACCGGGCGCTCGCGGCCCACAGGGCGAACGTGCCGCCCAGGAGGAGCAGCGCGACCGCGAGGGCGGCGACCGCCGGTGCCCCGAGCCGCGTGGTCCGCGGCGCGGTGGTCGTGGTCCGTGCGCTCATGTCCTCCTCCTTCCCGTGGTGCCGGTCCTGCCCGGTCGAGGTGATGTATCCATCCTTCGGCCGCCCGGGGGCCGTTCAGGGGGCCCCTCGGTGGCTCCTGCGTGCGGTCTGCGCGCGTGCACCGGCACCTCTCAGCACCCCGGCCCGGCGCCTCGGTGGGCCGCGCGGCTCACCCGGCGGTCCGGGTGTCGCCGGGGATCAGGACGGCGCAGGCGGCGAGCTGCTGCGTCTCGCCCGTGCCGAGCGTCGGGATGACCCCGATGAGGCCGCCCTGGCCGAGCCGGGTGTCCGTGTCGGTCACCTCGACGTCGCGCAGGACCGTCTCCCAGTCGTCCTCGGACACGTTCGTCACGGTGTAGACCCAGCAGACGGGCTGGCCGTCCAGCAGCCGCGTGCCCAGCGGGGCCTCGGTGCCGGTGGCGACGATCGCGGCGGGCGACGAGCTGTCCCCCACGCCGTAGTAGGCCTGCTTGGTGATCTCGACGGCGGGGTCCGTGGCGAACAGCCGGAGGTCGAGGTCGGGCACGAGGAGGCCGTCGTAGCGGACGTCCTCGGAGGCGGCCGTGTGGTGGACCCGGCCCCGGGTGCCGGCCGGCACGTCGCCCTCGGGGAGGGTGACGTTCAGCGGCCCGGTCGTGGTCGCGTTCGCCGGCATCGTCGGCTCCGGGGTGCCCAGCACCAGCCCGTGGCCCGCCGCCGACGCGTCGGGTGCGGCCGTGAACCGCACCTCGGAGGTCGGCAGCGGCGCGCCCGGCCGGGTCGTGATCCGGTAGTCCTTGCCGGCCTCCTTGCCCGCCACGACGGCGAGCGTGTCCGGGTCGACCACCAGCGGGTTGACGAACCGGATGGTCGGGTCCGTGCTGTCCGCCGGGGTGTCGTTCACCCAGCCCGACTCGGACTCCACCCGCCCGGGCTCGATCGCCGCGTGCAGCACGGCCGAGTCGTCGGCCTTGGCGACGACGGTGAACTCGGTGCCGCCGCTGCCCTCGACGGGCTCCACCGAGACCACCCGCGGGTTGATCCGCGCGGGGTCCAGGGTGTCCTCGGTGGGCTCGGCGGTGAGCGTGATCGCCTCGGGCGTCACCGTCTCCGGGACCAGGGGCAGGCTGGACCGGATGGTCCAGTGCTTGTCCCGGGCGAGCGTGGGGTCGTTCTGGTACTCGGCCTGGTTGATCGACAGCTCGGGCCGGCAGGTGCCCGCGATGGTCGCGACCCGGGAGAGCTGCGACGACACCGCGGTGGCGCCCGCGTTCGGGTCGTGGGTCTGCACCCGCAGCCCGCCCGTGACCGCGCCCGTCTCCGGGTCCACCGGCAGCGCGGCGCCCTCGGGCAGGTGCGCCAGGCGCGGGTCGCCGGCCACGGGCAGCGTGACGTCGATCGTCTGCCGCGCGTTCTGGGTGACGGTGACCGAGTCGACCAGGACCTCGGCCTGGTTGCGCGCCGTCCAGTACACGTCCAGCCGCGCGGGGACCGCGGGGTTGCGCGCGCCGCTGACGGTGTTGCCCCCGGTCTCGGTGGGCGGGGCGACCTCGAGGCCGACGGTGCAGCTCTCGGCCGTCACGGGTGCGGCCTGCTGGTTGTTCGCGCCGCGCGCGGTCGGGAACCAGGTGTTCATCTTCCCGTTGGCGCCGCGGTTGCGGTTGTTGACCATCGTCAGCACCGTCGAGTCGACCGCTCCGGCCTCCTCGCTGACGGTGTTCGTCTGGGCGCCGGTGCGCGCGCCGAACGTGTTGCGCTGGATGGTGACCGCGCCGGTCATCCGCATCCGGATCGTGGACCGGGCCGAGGTGGAGCCCCAGCCGTCGAAGTCGTTGTCCTCGATGACGACGCCGGACGCCTGGACGTTCAGGGTGTTGGTGTGCGCGCCCTGCCAGTAGATCGCCTGGGTCGAGCCGGTGGCGGCGTGGAACTGGTTCCGGGCGATCAGGCCGCGGCCGGCGATCCGGTTGTTCTGCGGCAGCCGGATCATCGCGCCGGTCGCCTCGCTGGCGGCGGTCATGCCGGTGACGACGTTGTCCGTGATCTCGAAGTTCGTCATGTCGGCGCCGCGCGCCGTGGCGTCGCCCATCTCGATCAGCGGGTGGTTCACGTAGATGCGCGGGTCGGTGATCGTGTTGCGCGCGAAGACGAAGTCGCTGACCGTCGCGCCGCGCAGGTCGATCATCCGGATGCTGTTGTTCGCGGCGCGGCCGTAGTTCGGCATCGCGCTGTCGACCACCCGCAGGCCCTGCACGTGCTGGTTCCGGGCGTACACCACGCCGGAGGTGCAGCCGGCAGCCGTGCTCGTGCTGCACGCGCCGGAGGTCTGCGACTCGTAGGTGACGCCGCTGATCGTCAAGTTCCGCACGGCGTTCGCGGCGTTGGGGGCCCCGTCGAGGAAGCCCCAGCCGCGGTCCGCGGCGCGGGCGGCGAACCCCGAGACCGTGTAGTCGCTGACCGTGACGTCGGTCGCCCCGCCGCGCACCACCAGGAACCGGCGCGGCCGGTTGTTCTGGGTGCGGACCTCGCCGCCGGTGATCGTCACGTCCCGGGCGCGCTCGCCCACGTAGAAGGTCGTCTCGCCGCCCCACGCCTGGTCGACGCCGCGCAGCGTGATGTCCGGGCCGTTCACGTGGAAGATCGCGGCGTTCGGGCCGGCGAGCGTGGTGACCGAGTTCGGGAAGAGCTTGTTCTCGAGGTCGATCTCGACGGGTGCCGTGACGTGGAAGACCGCGCCGAGGTCGTCGGTGATGGAGCCGCCGCCCGCGGACGGGCGCACCGTGCTCATCCAGGTGGAGGTGTCCGCGGTGAGGTCGATGCGACCACCCGCGAAGCCGGGCTCCAGCCCGATGCGGACGATCCCCGCGGCGAGGTTCAGCGCGTTCGACTCCTGGATCGCGGCCCGCAGCGTGCAGGTGCCCTCCTCGGTCGCGCACACGCCGTCGCCGGGGTTCGCGTCCTCCTCGGTCCCCACGGAGTTCACGAGCAGCTCGACGCCCGGCGTCGCGCTCTGCGCCACGCCGAAGGTCGTGACCACCAGCGCCGCGGTCACCGCCCCGGCGGTCGCGCGCCGGACCCAGCGGGACGGCCGCAGCCCGCGGAGCGCCCCCAGCGCGCCGGGGCGGGCCGACCGGGCCTCGCGTCGAGTGGTCACGTCGTCCTCCTCGTGTCGTGCCGGCGGTCCCGCCGGCCTGTCCAGGTTCGGGCGCGGCCGGGGCCGCGCAGGGGGGTGCTCAGTGGGTCCGCCCCGCCGCCTCGGTAGGCGGCGGGGCGGGCTCCGCGGTCCGGGGACCGGGTCTCGGTGGGGCGGTGCGGGGCGGGTCCGGGGCGGTCCGGTCAGCCCCGGCGGGAGTCGACCGGGACCAGCGGCGCGCAGGACGCGTACTGCCGGCTCTCCCCGACCGCGAGCGCCGGGATCTCGGCGATCAGCCCGTCGTCGCCCAGCCGGGTGTCGGAGTCGCGCACCACCACGTCGGTGAGCTCGGTGGCCCACGTGTCCCGGGAGTTGTTGGCGACCGTCCAGACGAAGCACACCGCCTGCCCGTCCCCGAGCCGGGACCCGGCGAGCACCTCGGTGCCGGTGGCCTGGATGCTCTCGGGCGTGGACGTGTCGCCCACGTGCACGTACGCCTGCTTGGTCAGCTGCAGCGCGGGGCTGGTGGAGTACAGCCGCACGTCGAGCGACTGCACGACCAGGCCGTCGTAGTTCACGTCCGTCGAGGTCACCTCGTGCCCGACCATGGCCGAGGTGCCGGCCTCGACGTCGCTCTCGCCCGCGGTCACCGTCAGCGCGCCCGTGGAGCTGCCGCCCATCGGGATCGTCGGCGCGGCGTTCGCCAGCCGGACGTCGTACTCGGTGGCCACGGCGTCCGGCACGGTGCGGAACGCCAGGTCGTCGGCGGGGACGGGGGCGCCGACCCGCGTCGAGACCGCGTAGCTCTCCCCCACCTCGTCGCCGGCGAGCAGCGTCACCTGCTCCGGGTCCAGGACCAGCGGGTTCACGTACGTGATCTCGGCGTCCGTGCTCGCGGCGGGCGCGTCGTTCTCCCAGCCCGACTCCGCGGTGACGGCGCCGGCCGCGATCCCGGCCCGCAGCAGCGCCGAGTCGTCGACGCGGGCGACGACGGTGAACACCGTGTTCTCCTCGTCGAGCGCGGTCACGGACACGATCCGCGGGTTCAGGCGCTCGGCGTCGATCGTCTGGTCCGTCGCCTCGGCCTCCAGGTCCACGTCCGCGGCGTCCAGGCCGGTCAGGGGCAGCGAGGACGTGACCGTCCAGTGCAGGTCGCGGGTCAGCGCGGGGTCGGCCTGGCCCTCGGCCTGGTCGATGGTCAGCTCCGGCCGGCAGGTGCCGCTCAGGAGCGCGACGCGGGAGAACTGCGACGAGGCCGTGGTGCTGCCGGCGTTGGGGTCCTGGGTCTGCAGGCGCAGGCCGCCCGCGACCTCCCCCGTCGTCGGGTTCACCGGGATCGTCGCGCCGGCCGGCAGGTGCGCCAGCCGGTCGTCGCCCTCGAGCGGGAGCGTCACGGTGAAGGTCTGCGGCGCCTGCTCGGTGACGGTGACCGACTCGAGGTACACCTCGGCGGCGGTGCCCGACGTCCAGTACAGGTCCAGCGTGGTGGGCGTCTCCGGGTTGCGGGCCGTGGCCAGCGCCGGGGCGCCGGACGGCGGCGCGACCTCCAGGTCGATGGTGCAGCGCTCGGCGCCCACGAGGGTCGCCTGGGTGTTGTCCGCGGCGCGTGCCGTCGGGTACCAGGTGTTGAGCTTGCCGTTCGAGCCCAGGTTCCGGTTGTTCACCAGCGTCTGCACGATGGCGTCCACGGCCCCGGCCTCCTCGGCCACGGTGTTGACCTGCGAGCCGCTGCCGGTGCCGAAGGTGTTCCGCTGGATGGTGACCGCGCCGGCGTACCGGAGCCGGATCGTCGACCGGGAGGCCGCCGAGCCCCAGCCGTCGAAGGCGTTGTCCTCGATCACGACGTTCGACGGCGCGACGCTGAGCGCGTTGGAGCCCGGGCCCTGCCAGTAGATCGCCTGGGTGGGGCCGGTGGCCGCGTGGAAGCTGTTCCGGGCGATCAGGCCGCGGTCGCGGACCGAGCCGCCGAACGGCAGCCGGATCGCGCCGCTCTCGGCCTCGGTGGCGGCGGTGACGCCGGCGAAGACGTTGTCGACGATCTCGAAGTCGTGCACCGTCGCCCGGGTCGCCGCGGTGCCGCCGAACTCGATGAGCGGCAGGCCCGCGCGCAGCTGCGGGGTGGTGATCGTGTTGTTCGCGAACACGAACCGGTCGACCGTCGCCGAGCGCAGGTCCATGATCCGGGTGCTCGCGCTCACCGCGCGGTTGAAGTTCACGACGGTGTTGTTCGTGAACGTGAAGTCGGTGACGGTCTGGCCGCGCAGCGACATGGGCGACGAGGAGCAGCCCGCGGCGCTGCTGGCGCCGCACGCGCCGGTGGCGTTCGCCGTGTAGGTGACGCCGTCGACGACCAGCCCGCGGACCGGGTTGGTCGCGGTCGCGCCGTCGACGTAGCCCCAGCCCCACGCGTCGTCGTTCGACGCGTAGCCGGACACGGTGTAGTTGCTGATCCGGACGTCGGTGGCGCCGCCGCGCACCAGGACGAACCGCTCGGGGTAGTAGTTCGCGGTCGCGATCGTGCCGCCGGTGATGTGGATGTTCGACGCGTTCGGCCCGACGTAGAACGTGGTCTCGGCGCTGAAGGACTGGTCGACGCCCCGCAGGGTGATGTCGGGCCCGTTGAGGTGGAACACCGCGGCCGCCGGCGTGTCCGCGTTGTTGTTCGGCGCGGCGGTGATCTTGTTCTCGAGGTCGATCGTCACCGGCGCGAGGACGTCGAACACCGCGCCGCCGTCGCCGGTGATGGTGCCGCCGCCGGCGCTCAGGGCGGTGGTGCGCATCCAGGTCGACTGGGTGGCGACCAGCGCGATGCGCCCGCCCGCGAAGTCCGGGTGCACGCCGATGCGCACCTCGCCGGGGCCCGCGTTCAGCGCGTTCGACTCCATGATCGCCGCGCGCAGCGTGCACTCGCCTGCCGCGGTGGCGCAGACGCCGTCGCCCGGGTCCGCGTCCACCGTCGTGGCGAGCGAGTCGACCAGGAGCTCGTGCGTCCAGGTCGACTCCGCGGGCGCGGGGTCCGCGGCGGCGGCGGTCACGCCGCCGGCCATCAGCGCGGAGGTGGCGGTCAGGGCCGCGACCGTGCGCGACCAGCGCCGTGCGGCGAGGGCGCGCAGACCGGGTCGGCGCGCGGTGCCGGCGCGCAGGGCGGCGCGGTCCCGGCGGGGCGCGTCGGGCGCGGGTCGAGCGGGCATCGGTTCTCCTCACGGCGGTCCGGTCCGGCTCCGGGCGGGTCCGCCGCGGGGCCGGTCGCCCGCGGTCCACCGGGAGCGCGAGCGGACTCGAGCCTCCCTGCCGCGTGGGCCGGCTCAGGGGGTCACCGGTGGTGCCGGGCCGCGGTCTCGGTGCCCGCCGCCCGGACTCTGGGGGTCGGGCGGCGAGCGCCTCGGTGCGCGGAGCCGGCACCCCCGGAGCACCGACGTCGCCGGGCGGGCGCACGCAGACCCCCACCGAGGCGGCCCCGCGGGACGGCAGGGTCGTCCCCGGTCGACCGGCCGGTGTTCCGGGGGGATCTCGGGCACGGCGTCGGGCGGACGACGCGCCCCGCCGGCCGGTCGACCACACGACGACGCGACCAGGTCTGGTCATTCCGCCCGAACAGCGGTCCACTGGGAGACCCGGTTGCTTGCGCGCTCGACGACGTCCGCGGACGAAGGACCAGGTGGGACCGATGACCGATCAGATCGCCGACGGCGTGGCCGCCCTCGCGGGGCGCGGGACCAGCGTGCTGCTCACCGGCCCGGCCGGCTCCGGGCGCTCGCACGCGCTGCGCCGCGTCGCCACGCAGCTGGACCGGTCGGGCCGGGACGTGCTGCGCATCGACGGGGTCGGCGGCGCGCCGCCGCTGGCCGCCGTACGGCTGGCGCTGCCCGGCGTGCTCCCGGGCCGCGGCGCGGAGCCGGGCGGCTTCGCCGGGCTGCACCAGGCGCTGCTCGAGCACCTCGGCGACGACGACGCGGTGATCGCGGTCGACGACGGCCACCTGCTCGACCGGGAGTCCTGGGGGCTGCTCGGCGCGGTGCACCGCCGGCTCGGCACCCCGGTGGTGGCGACCGTCGTGCCCGGCGTGCCGTTCGTGCCGTGGTTCGTGGAGAACGTCCGGCCGGTGGTGGAGGTCGCGATCGGCGGCATGTCCGCCGAGGGCCTGCACGCGGTGCTCGAGGAGCGGGCGCAGGGTCCCGTGCCGCCCCAGCTCTCGGTGCGGATCCACGCCGAGACGGGCGGCCAGCCCTCGCTGGCGCTCGCGGTGTTCGACGAGGCACGGCGCCGCGGCTGGGAGCCCGGCCCCGTGCCGGACGAGCTGCTGCGCTCCGCGCGGGTGTCCGGGATGCACGCGGCGGCCGTGTCCGGGCTGCCGCCCGAGGACCGCGACGCGGTCGAGCTGCTCGGCGTCGTCGGGCCGCTGCCCCTGCGCGCCGCGCTCGCCCTGCTCGGCGGGGACCGGCTGTCCGCGCTGGAGCGGCGCGGCATGCTCCGCGCGGGTCGCTCGGGCGGGGAGCCGACGATCGCCGTCGCGCCGCCCGGGCTCGCCGACCACCTCGCCCGGGCCACCGGCGCGACCACGCGGTACCGCCTGGTCGCGGCGGCGGTCGACGCGCTGGACGCCGACCCCGACCGCGAGGACGGCGGCCTGCGCACGCGGCTGCGCGGGCTGCTCACCGCCGCCGGCGACGGCGTCGCGGGACCCCTGCCCGCCGGCTGGGCCGAGGATCCCGGGGCTGCGGGCGCCGCCGTCGCCCGGCTCCTCGCCACCCGGGTGCGCATCCAGCTCCCGGAGGCCGCGCGGCGGTGGCAGGACGACCCCCGCACCGAGCACGCCGCCGAGCTGCTCCGGCTGCTGCTGTCGGTCGAGGACGAGCCGGGCCGCGTGGACGACGTCCTCGCTCGCACGGACCGGACCACCGACCTCGACGGGTTCGCGCCGGTGCAGCTGCGGTACCTCGAGGGCCGCTGGGCGATCGTGCAGGGCGCGGACCCCGCCGCGGTCGCGGACGGCCTGGTCGACGGTCTCCCGCCCGGGGCGACGCCGGCGCACCGGGAGGCCCTGGACTCGCTCGCGGTGGCGCTGCGCGCCGAGTACGGCCGCGTGCCCGACGGCTACGCCGCCACGCTCGGCCCGCGGGTGGACGGCGGCGACCCGGCGGCGGCCGCGGCGCGGGTGGCGCTGGCCGCGTGCCACGTGATCGCGGGCCGGCACGACGACGCGGCCGCGCTGCTCACCGGCGAGCGCGGCGGCTGGCCCGCGCTGCTCCGGGACAGCGCCGACGTGCTCTCCGTGCTCACCCGGTACGGCAGCGGGCGGCTGGCCGAGGGCGTCGAGCGGGCCCGCGCGCTCGCGGGCGCGGCCGTCGACGAGGGCTCCCCGTCGACCTGGGTGGGCGGCCTGTACGTGGCGGCGCTGTGCCTGGGCAGCCGGATGCGCCTCGACGCCGCGCGCCGCGAGCTGCTGCCGGTTCTCGCCTCGGGCCTGCGCGCCCGCGCGCTCGTCCTCGCGCCCGACCTGGCCGCCCGGGTGCTGCTCGCCACGCTGTCGCTGCACAGCCAGCAGACCGGCCTGGTCCAGGGGCTGCGCGCGCTGGCCGAGGAGCACGACGCCCCCGCCGACGCCCTGCCGTTCGGCGACTCGCTCTGGGTCGCGGCGATGAGCCTGTTCGCCGGCGGCGAGCCCGAGGAGGGCACGCGGCTGCTCGACGTCCTCACCGACCGGGAGCGCGGGCTCGGGCACCAGCTCGCGGCGGACGCGACCCGGATCTACCGGCTGCTGCTGTCCTTCGACCCGGCGCTCGCCACCGCCTTCCGCGGCACCGCGGAGCGGATCGGCGGCGAGGCGTACCTGACCTACCTCGACGCCCAGCACGCGCTGCGGGACGGGCGCGACCCCGACGCGCTCATGGGCGTCGCCCGGCGGTTCGTCGCCCTGGACATGCGGGAGCAGGCGGTCCGCTGCTACCTGATCGCGGCGGGCCTCCTGCAGGTCGCCGGCGACGACGACGGCGCGGCGCGCGCCCGCGCGGACGCGCAGGTGCTCGGGTCGACGCCCTCCGTCCCGCTCGACGAGCAGGCGGGCAGCGCCGAGCTGACCGAGCGGGAGCGGGAGATCGCGGCGCTGATCGCGCGCGGCGAGTCGACGTCGGCGATCGCCCGGCGGCTGTTCCTCAGCCGGCGGACCGTCGAGAGCCACCTGTACAACATCCGGCGGAAGACCGGCGCGAAGGACCGCGCCGACATCGGCCGGATCGTCGACCCCTACGCCTGACCCGTGCGCCGCCACCTACCCAGCCCGGCGCCCGCGACCGCGGTTGCGACCGCCCCTGCCAGGCTGCGGCCGTGACGACCGACCTGCTGTGGCTGGGCGCTCTCGCGCTGCCCGCCGCGCTCTGCGCCGTGCTGCTGGCGCGGGGCGGGTACCGCCGCCGCACCGTGGCCGCCGCCGCGCCGTTCGCGCTGCTCCCGCTCGCGGTGCTGGCCGTGCTGGGCACGGGCGAGGGGGCCGGCACCGGCTCCGGCGCGGGCGGGCTGGTGCTGGTCGACGCGGTGTCGCGCCCCCTGGTGCTGGTCGCGACGGTGCTGTACGCCGCGGCCCTGGTCGTCACCGCGCGGGCCGGCACGCCCGGCGCCGTCCGGCTGACGGCGCTGCTGCTGCTCTGCTGCGCCGGCAACGCCCTGGCGCTGCTGGCCGCGGACGTGGTCACGCTCGTCGCCGGGTGCCTGGTCACGACGATCGCGGTCGCGCTGATGGCCCGGCTGCCGGCGGGCGGGCCGGCGCGGTCGGCGGCCCGCGTGCACCTGGCGCTGGCCGTCGCCTCGGACGCCGCGCTCGTCGCCGCCGCGGCGCTCGTCGTCGGGGCGGGCGGCGGGCGGCTCGCCGACGTGCCCGCGGTGGTCGCGACCTCGCCCGTCCTGGTGCCCGTCGTGGCGCTCACCCTGGTCGCGTTCGGCATCCGCGCCGCCACGTTCCCGCTGCACGGCTGGCTGCCGCTCCTGGAGTCGACCGTGGCGATCCCGGTCGGCGCCGTGCTGAGCGGCACCGTCGTCAAGGTCGGGCTGGTCGGCCTGCTGCGGATGCTCCCGCTCGGCGAGGTGGCCCTGCCCGGCTGGGGCACCGCGCTGGTGGTCGTCGGCCTGGCGGGCGGGTTGCTGGCGGTCGTGCCGGGGGTGCTGAACGACGACGCCGAGGTGTCGCTGGGCTACAGCACCGTCGGCCAGATGGGCTTCATCACGGTGCTGGTCGGGGTGGCGCTCGCGATCCCGGAGCTGGCCCGGGCCTGCGCGCTGTCCGCCGTCGTGTACGCGGTGCACCACGGGATGGCGAAGGGCGGCCTCGTGCTGTCCGTGCAGATCTGGCAGCGGCACGGGGGCGGGCGGCTGCGCGGGCTGGTCCTCGCCGGCGCCGCCGTGCTCGCCCTCGCGGTGGTCGGCGCGCCGTTCGGCAGCGGCGCGGTCGCGAAGTACGCCGCCAAGCGCGCCCTCGCCGACGGCCCGGAGCTGGCCGTCATCACGGTGGCGCTGCCGTTCGTCGCGACGGTCTCCACGCTGATCCTGGTCCGGACCGCGACGATCCTGCGCCGGCACGTCCGACCGGGCCCGGTGGGCGCCGACGTCGGCCTGGCGTCCTGGGTCGTGCTCTGCCTCGGCGGGACGGTCGCGACCTGGTACCTCGCCGGCCGGTGGGTGCCGGTGCTGTCCGTCCCCGCCCTCGACACCGTCACGCTGTGGCAGGCGACCTGGCCGGTGCTGCTCGGCCTGGGGCTCGCCGGCGTCGGGGCCGTGGCGGTGCGGGCCGGTCTGGTCCCGCCGCGGCTGCGGGCGGCCACCGTCCCGCGGGGCGACCTCGTGGCGGTGCTGGGCCGGGCGCTGGACGCGGCGGCCGCGGCGCGCGGGCGGGCGCCGGGCGGGC
>NZ_JAHVCI010000133.1:0-676 GCF_019265565.1 Cellulomonas sp. PS-H5 | reverse complement strand
CCCCACCCGCCGGGGCGTGTCGGGCAGAACGCTCCACCCCGCCCCGGCTGCACCGGCCGAGGCAGCCACCCGTCCGGGTGACGCCCGCGCCTTCACCCGGCGCCAGGGCCCCGTCGCCCGCCAAAAGCCTCACGCCACCCTTCGAGCCGCCGATCCTCACCTCAGACGGGTCCGCACCCGGTAGGAGGCAGCAGTGGAGGACATGGACGAGATCGTCCGCGAGTTCCTCGTGGAGAGCCACGAGAACCTCGACCAGCTCGACCAGGACCTGGTGGCCCTGGAGAGCGAACCGGGGTCGCGCTCGCTCATCGCGAGCGTGTTCCGGACGATCCACACGATCAAGGGGACCAGTGGGTTCCTCGCGTTCTCGCGCCTGGAGCGCGTGGCCCACGCGGGGGAGAACCTGCTCGTCGAGCTGCGCGACGGCCGCCGGTCGATGGACCAGGCGACCACCGACGTGCTGCTGCGGCTGGTGGACACGATCCGCGAGATCCTGCGGGCGATCGAGGTCGAGGGCGGCGAGGGCGGGGTCGAGATCGACGCGGTCATCGCGGCGATCGAGGCGATCCAGGCGATCGAGCCCGGTGCCGAGCCGGCCGCCGAGGCCGCCGCCCCGGCAGCCGCGGCCCCCGCGCCCGCCGCCCCGGAGCCCGCCGCCGAGCCCGAGCCCGCGCCG
>NZ_JAHVCI010000132.1:0-940 GCF_019265565.1 Cellulomonas sp. PS-H5 | reverse complement strand
CACGGCCGGGCGCCGGCTGACGACCGCGGCGGCCGCCGCCCGCTGGCGCGCGGAGCCGGCCGCCGGCGACGGCGTCACCGTTGTCGCGCTCGGGGTCCGCCCGGGCCGCGCGCGCGAGGACGCCGCGGCCGAGCTGCTGGCCGCGCTGGCGCCCGACCAGGCGTGGGGCGTCGTGGACGCCCGCAGCAAGACCCGGGACTGCGCGCGGTGGATCGCGGGCGTCGGCGCCCGTAGGCCGCTGGACGCGCTCGCCGTCGGCGGGCTGTTCGAGACCAGCGAGCCCGGCACCGTCCTGGGCCTCGGCGTCCCGGTCGCGTGGATCGACGGCGTCCCGGCCTCGCGGGTCGCCTGGGCCGCGGCCCTGGGCGAGCACCTCCCCGAGGGCACCGTCTGGGGCTGACCCCGTCGGTCCCGGCCCGCGCGGGCTCGGCCCGTCCGAGAGTGGAAGGTTCTGCCGGACACGCCGACGGCGTGTCCGGCAGAACCTTCCACTGCCGGGACGGTCGGGTGGATCCACCCGGGCGGAGGGGCCGCTCGGGTGGGCGGTGCACCGGTCGCTTGCGTGCGGAAGGTAGGGTCGGCGCCATGCTGGTGCTGAGCAGACGGGTCGGCGAGCGCCTCGTGATCGGGGACGACATCGTCGTGACCGTGATCGAGGTGCGCAGCGACGGCGTCCGCCTCGGCATCGACGCCCCGCGCTCCGTCGCCGTGCACCGCGCCGAGGTGCTGGAGGCCGTCACGGCGGCCAACCTCGCCGCCTCCGACGCGGCGACCGACGCCGGCGACGACGCCGTCGAGTCCCTGCGCGGCCTCGTCGCGGGCCAGCCCGCCCCGGCCGCGGCGCCGGAGCCCTCGGACGAGGACCGCCCCGGCCGCTGACGCGCCCGACCGCCCGTCCGCCCGGCGCCCCGAGAGGTCGACCGGTCGCGAGTGAGTGGAG
>NZ_JAHVCI010000131.1:0-1557 GCF_019265565.1 Cellulomonas sp. PS-H5 | reverse complement strand
CACCGGCCCGTGCGCCGCCGCGACGTCCTCGGGCGCGGTCTGCGCCGCCACCACGGGCGCCGGCCGGTCGTGCGGCGCGCCGCGCGGCAGCCCCTCGTGCCGGGGGTCGCGGGGCGGACCGTCGTGCCGGGGGTCGCGGGGCGGACCGTCGGGCCGGACGTCGGGCGCCGGGCCGCCGTGCCGGGGGTCGCGGGGCAGGCCGTGGTCCCGCGCGCCGGGCGCCGGGCCGTCGTGCCGGGGGTCGGGCGCCGGGCCACCGTCGTACCAGGTCATGCCGCGACGCTAGGGCGGGGCCCCCGGTCCCGGACCGCCCCGACGGCAGGACCTGGGGACGACGCACCACCGGCGACCTGTGGAGGGCTCGACGCCCGCTCGCGCAGCCGGGCGGGCGCGTCGCCAGGTCCCCGACGCCCACCGGTCGCGAGGGGCGCGCCCTTCGCGACGCCCACCGGTCACGCTCGCCCGGGGGCGCCCGCTCGTGCAGCCGTGCGGGCACCGGGTCCGCGACGCCCACCGGTCACGCTCACCGGTCGGTGACGGTCACCGCCAGCGCCCCCACCCCGAGGTGCCCGCCGAGCACGGCCCCGACCTCGCGCACCAGGACCTCGCCGAGCCCGAGCGCCGCGCGCAGCCGCGCGGCGACCTCCTCGGCCGCCTCCGGCCGCCCGAGGTGCTGCACGCCTACCCGCACGGCGCGGTCCGCGGCACCCGGAACGCCCACGCCCTGGTCCGGCCCCGCCCCGGCGGTCGTGCCCGTCCCCGCCGCGACCCGCCGGGCCACCTCGGTGACGGCCAGCGCGTGCAGCCGGTCCCGCGCCGCGCGCCGGGTCCGCACCCGCTCGGCGACCTCGATCCGCCCGACCCGGAGCGTCAGCACGGGGCGCAGCCCGAGCACGGTCCCGAAGGCCGCCGCCGCGGCGGACAGCCGGCCGCCCCGCCGCAGGTGGTCGAGCGAGTCCACGACGAACCACGCGGCGGTCGACCGCCCGACCTGCTCGGCGGTGCCGGCCACGGTCGTGCCGTCGGCCGGGCCCCACACGGTGCCCCGCGCGGCCTCGGCGGCGGCGAGCGCGGCGAACCCGAGGCCGAGCCCCGCGCTCCTCGAGTCGACGACGTGCACCGGCAGCGGTGCGAGCTGCGCGGCGAGGCCGGCGGCGCGTACGGTCCCGGACAGCTCGCCGGACAGGTGCACCGAGACGACCTCGGCGGCCCCGCGCGCGGCGGCGGCCTCGTAGGCGGCGGCGAACGCGGCGGGCGGCGGTTGCGACGTCGTGACCCGCCGGCCGGACCCCAGCGCGGCGACGAGGCCGTCGGGCGTGAGGTCCACGCCGTCCCGGAACCGCTCGCCGTCGGCCGCGACGTCGAGCGGGACCACGTCGATCCCCCACGCCGCCGCGTCGGCCGCCGTGAGGCAGGACGTCGAGTCGGTCACGACCGCGACGCGCGGCGGCGCGGCGGGCGCGGGGTCCGGGTCGGCCGCGCGCGACCCCCGCCGCAGCCGGCGCGCGACGCGCTCGGCCCATGCGGGGGGCACGACCGCGATCCGCAGCCCGGCGG